>JANXQG010000399.1 GCA_025356915.1 Planctomycetota bacterium
TCATATTCCCAGGGTAGCCGCTGCGCGGCAACCCTGGGCTAGGGGACAGAATCCCTTCGGGATACAAAGATCCCAAATTGGACAATGATACCCAAAATCCTTAATTTCGTTCGTATGGGTCTTCGCTCGACCGCACCCTACCTCTCGTTTTTCCGGATGGCCTCTTAATGCTGGACAGACACTAAGGATCTGGTTTTCCGAACGGAATCTGCCGAACGGAATCCATTCCCATTTTACAGCAAATCCGCTAAAATTACACAACACCAGTTTCACGGAATGGACGGCTAAAGGTAAATCCATGCACAATCTGCGGCTCTTTTCTTCTGTTGCGGTTGGCGTGTTCCTGTTGGCCGCTCCCGTGGGTTCTGCCAAGGAGCCCGTAAAGTACAATCGTGGAGTTATCATCCGCTTTCAGGGAGAGATCCTTCCCGGACTGGAAACGTATCTTTACCGCAAGCTGGACGCTGCGAAGCAACTGGGCGCCGACTTGGTAATTCTGGAAATCGACAGCCCGGGCGGGAGGCTGAATGAAAGCCTCGAGATTGCTGAATACTTACAGAAATTGGACTGGGCGCACACGGTGGCATACATTCCGCGCGAGGCAATCAGCGGGGCGGCGATTGCCTCGTTGGGTTGTGACGAGATTCTCATGGCCCCGCACGCGCGAATTGGCGACGCCGGGGCAATTGTCATGGGTAAGGATTCACTCTTTCAACTTGCCCCCCAAAAGATGATCAGCTATCTCGCTCCGGCATTGCGTAGCTTGGCCGAAGCGAAGCATCGTCCCCCGGCATTGGCTGAAGCCATGTCCGACAAGGATCTGAAAGTTTATCATGTTCGCAATCTGAAGACGGGCCTGGAGACCTATATTTCCGAACGCGATCTCAAGGCAAAGCCGGACGATTGGAAGAACCTGGGAGCGGTTCCCGCCTCCGGCAACGACCGATTCCTGGCTTTAACGGGTCGGGAAGCGGCCGAAGTTGGACTGGCGGACGCGCTCATCGGCAACCGCGAAGAATTGGCAAAGCGATACAGCCTCGGCGAGTTGCACGTCATCGAGCCTACGGGAGTCGATATCGCCGTGGAGTTACTCAACGGGTGGCTGATCACCGGCCTGCTCTTGATCGTCGGCCTGACCGGACTGTACATGGAAGTCATGTCTCCAGGCCATGGCATCGGCGGGCTGGTTGCTGGGGCATGTTTCCTGCTTTTGTTCTGGAGCCACTTCCTCGGCGGCACGGCGGGCTGGCTGGAGGTCCTACTCTTCATCCTGGGCATTGCCTGCATCGCAGTGGAGATATTCCTCTTGCCAGGAACGATCGTGCCCGGGCTAGTCGGTGCGGCCCTGATCCTACTAAGCCTGGTGATGATCAGCCAGGGATTCCTGATTCCGGAAACGCCTCGCGAACTGCACACCTTGGCCGGTACGATGGCAATGATCGTGATTTCATGCAGCATTTTCGTCGCCGCGGCAGTTGTGCTCACGCGACGGATGGATTCGCTTCCGCTACTGAACCGGCTGATGTTGGCCCCGCCCGCTAAAGAAACGGCAACGGAGAAACTATTGGCCACGAATGGCACTACTGGACCTGGAGTCGGCGATTTGGGTGTCGCTCACACGCCGTTGCGCCCCGGAGGCAAAGGCCGCTTCGGCGAGCAGACGATCGATGTGCTTGCCTGCGGCGATTTTTTCGATCGCGGTACGCCGATACGCGTGGTCCGCGTGACCGGCAATCAGGTGCTGGTCGAGGCAGTCGAGGAGAGGTAAGGATCGGCAATAGTAAGATGGCAATAAAGCTACGATGAGTCAATAGATGACGGTCACCAGTGTCCAGCCCGATGAAAGGACGCGGGAGAACAGGAAAGATGCCGTCTGGCCGGTAGAGAAGTCAACGGCACGGCCCGTTCCGGCCGGGCTATCCACCCACTGTCTGGCTAGGCCCTGGAAAGTGGCGTCCGTGGAGATTCGTGTCATATCCGAGTCCGGCCCGGGAAACTCATAGCGGTCGACGGGGTGGGCCAGAATCCGATGGCCTGCGGTTACGACGAAGCAATAGCTCCGAGGTCCCAGTTCCAGGCGGTCGATGCTGTTGTGCAGATCGCGGAAGTAGTCGATCGCCAGATCAGCGGTCACGACGCCGACAAATTGGCCGTTGCGGCGGATGGGAGCGGAGTAGGTGACCATGGGCGTGCCGTCGCCACCTTCCCCGATATAGGGTTCGCTCCAGCGGCCATGCGGGGCATCCTTCGCCTCGCGATACCACGACCAATTGCGATAGATTGGCCGGTAGGACGGCGGCAAGAGTTGCTTAACAGCCATTCCTCCGGAACGACGGAAGACGTAGTAGGCGAAGTCCTCCCGATCCTTTCGCCACTGGTGCGGCTCGAAGGCCACGCACAGGCCGAAAATTAACGGTGTTTTGCGGAGCATGTCTTTCAACGCACGATCGAGGTGTTCTTCGTCCCAGTCACTGCGGTTCTCCAGGAGCGTTGCCATCGTCAGCGGCACGACCGACAATTCCCGCAGATCGCCATCGAGCCGGTCGGCCACTTCGAGCGTCAATGTATGGTGTAGTTTCTTTTGTGTCGTTTGCACCTGTTGGCTCGCGCTGTCGGCCCGCTGGAGTTCCTCGGCAAGGCGACGGTTGTACGCCAGAACGAGAAAGAGTACCACGACCACCGCCATCGCGGCTACCGCGATCAGGGCCGCACCGCTGGGATGCGTGCGGCACCATCGCCAACCGCGCTCCACGGAACCCACTGGCCGGGCGCGAATCGGTGCGCCCGTAAGAAATCGACCCAAATCCTCCGCCAGTGCCAAAGTACTGACATAACGACGACCGGGGGGCTTTTCCAGGCATTTTAGACAGATCGTCTCCAGATCACGAGGCGTTTTGGGCTGCCATTGTCGCGGCGGAACCGGCTGCTGCCTCACGACAAGTTGCATGGTATCGAGTGGATTGTCGGCCAGGAAGGCTGGACGCCCGGTAAGCGTCTCATAGAGCACCGTCCCTAGGGCATAAACATCGACCGCTGGACCTTGCGTCTCTGGGTCGCCAAACACTTGCTCGGGTGCCATGTAGCTCGGCGTACCTGCGATCTGGTTGGTCTGCGTACAATCGGCCGCGTGCTCAAAATGCCTGGCCAGGCCGAAATCGCAAATCTTCGGCGTGCCATCGGCCGCCAAGAGAATATTATTGGGCTTCAGATCGCGATGGATGATTCCTTGCTCATGTGCCGCATATACCGCGCGGGCCAGTATCGCCACAAGTTCGGCCGCTTTGCGGGGCGGCATGGGTTTCCCGGCAAGGCTTGCCGAAAGACTTTGGCCGTCCACATACTCCATAATGAGAAAAGGGTGGTCACCCTGCTGGCTGATTTCGTGGATCTGAACGATGTTCGGGTGCTGCAAGAGTGCCATGGCCTTGGCCTCCCGCATGAACCGCCTCCGCTCTTCTTCCCGGATCGGACCG
This sequence comes from Planctomycetota bacterium, assembly GCA_025356915.1. Classification (GTDB taxonomy): domain Bacteria; phylum Planctomycetota; class Planctomycetia; order Pirellulales; family Thermoguttaceae; genus JANXQG01. Next base: position 3,474 of record JANXQG010000399.1, read on the forward strand.
TGGGATAAGATGGCCTTGATAGCCACGATTCGCCCCAAGGCTATTTGCCGGGCTTTGAGGACGACGCCCATTCCGCCGCGGCCCAGTTCCTCCAGAATCTCATATCCCGGGACAGACGGCCAGTTCTCTAATCCAACACGTTCGGAATGACGTGGCGGTTCACCAAGTGGGGATGTGAGATCGAGGCCCAGATCGGGCAGAGGCACGATAGAAGCCGCCGGGGTCTCGACATGCAAGACAGCATTCATGCCAGCCAACGCCTGAAGATGCCTGCGAAGTTCTTCCAGCAGTTCAGGAGAGTCACGGCAGAGTTCTTCGGGCGCAACAGCCTGTCCGGCCTCCCGGCACTCTTCCCACTCAATGACGAGATCGAGTAACTGGCTTTCTTGGCTCATCATGGCAACGGCAAGAGTTGTGCATTGAGAGCCTCGGGCATCCCTTCGCCACAATTCGGCAGTGTTCCACCGAGGATCTTATGAAGCTCCAGTCGCGCCGACGTCCAACGGCGTTTGATCGTGCGATCAGTGACCTCCAGTAACTTGGCAGCCTCGGCCTGCGATAATTCTTGATACCAAAGCAAGTCAAAGACCGCGCGCTGCTTCTCGGGCAGGCGTTCTACCTGGGCGTGGAACTCGGCCCAGGCAGCGAGGTTCGCCGGTTCCTCGTCAACTCCACGGGGTTCCCAGGCCATCGAGTCGCTGGCCTCAGCGTCCGAGTGTGGTTTCCAGGCGGCCTTGGCGTGATTGGCGCCCATGCCGCGCGGGCCGTAGTAGTGCTTCGCCAGATCGTGAAGTTCGCGGCGGATATGAAGGGCTGCCAAGCGGAAGAAGTCGACCACCCGCGCCGGCTTCGTATCGGACAGCGAACGGTATAAGCATACCAAGGCGTTCTGTATCACGTCGCCCGCTTGAAGCCGGTCCAGGTAACCTTGGATCACCATCGTTGAACTTGCTGACATAGTCATGAAAGCATCGATTCCGAGCTTGAAGGGCTTATCGACCTACCTGAAGAAGCATACGTCACGAATGCACTGGAGCATCAACATCGATCGGCTTGCGACGACGTTTGTATGGATTATAGGGCGTAAGGGTAGCCGTATATGCCGCGGATTCTGTTCGAGTCGCAGCCCGCACCCGTTCAACCCGCACCGCAAACCCATCCCAAACTACGCTTGCCATGATTCTCTTTCGGCCGATTATCCGGAGAAGGACATTGCTTCATACTTCTGCACGATGCGATCTGCAATGCTCGAACCACCGGGGAGGAGGGTTTGCTGGTCATGAATACCTTTGAACGTGGAGAGGATGTACTCGACGTCGTCGCGTGGGATGCCGTACAGGTGAAAGAAGGCTGCGTCGAGTTCGGCCATCAGTTCGGCTCGCTCGGCTTCATCCCACTTGTTGAGCCGGCCGCCGTATTCCGCCTGGAAACTGCCGCTCGTGAAGTTGCATGCGTCAGCCAGCGGCAGCATGTCTTCGGCCGTACAGGTGAGCTTGAGCACTCGCTCGCTGATCCACGCCTCTAGTGTGGTGCGGCTGTCCCATGGGCAGGGCTTGGCATAAGTGTCGGGAGAGAACAGAGGAAACTGCTCGATGAGAAAAAAATTGAGGTTGACGTTTCCGATCTTTCCTCGCACAACGTAATCCAAGACAAACGAATTCAAATTCGCCAATAACGCGAGATAGGATCGTGGAAGAATGGCCTTGTCGACGAGCATCAAAGGCGAGGAATTTCCAACCCCTGTTCTCGGAATCATTGCTGCGATCATGGTTCTCCGGTTGGTTGGACTCGTTACGTTTTTGAAGGCCAAATAAGCCGGTAAATCTGGTTGACCTGCGATCTCCGCGGAGTCGACCCACCAACGGGGAATGGCGAGAAACTCTGGATTTTGGTGATCCACCGGAGTTGTTTCATTGGTCTGGCCTTGTCGGAACCAGTTCGATTTATCCACGACCACGCTTGCGGCGCGGTGATCGTATGCCTGCTCCATCTTGGCCTCATAGATCGGCAGAAAGACCTTTTTCCCCTTGTTCCATCGATTCCCATTCAGCTTGAAACCGTTCGCCTTGAGCGTCTCGGCTTCACAAAACAATTCGGCGTCGTTCGTTTGATGGAACATCGTCTTAAACTGAATGCCCCAGGGGTTGCCGGTTGGTCCCTTTCGGTTTCTGTCGATCAGAACGGGAATGCGGTGGTAGATCGCTTTGGTGATTTTTGCGTCGCGACGCGAGCGGAAGATGGGGCAAGTTCGCGTGTTCGGGTTTAGCAGCCGGATGTCCGCGGCACTGAGCGCAATGTGCCGAGATTGATCCTCCAGGTCTTCGATGTGGTGTGTAAAAAAGACGAAATCGGCTTGTGGGGTTGTTGCTTGTTCACCGCCAAAGTTGAGGATGCAGAACTTGAACGACGCATGAACGTCTGGAAAGAATATCTTCTTGTTCTCGAAATCATACAACCGAATCAGCCGGTTTGATTCGGCGACCGCGGCAAAGAAATCCTTGGTCGTCATATCCGATGCGATCCCCGAAGGCACGAGCAATCCCACGCGACCGTGTGGGGTGACCAGTCGGTAGGCAAGCTCGGCAAACACCGCGTAGGTGTTGATATCGCCCTTTCCGGTGAGCGGGTATTCGCCACTCGTTCGGGAGTACGTCAGCAGGGCGTCCGCTGCGTCCAATGCCTGTTGATAGCGGTCATGCAAAGCCGGCTCGTCGGACTCCAACTTGGCGACAAGCTGCCGTCTTTTGGCCGCATTCGTGGCCGTGGCGATCTCCGGGGCCGGCAGCGAGAAGAATTCTCGTTCCTGCAACTTCATTCTTTCCCACGGTGGATTGCCGATCACGCAGTCGAACCCGGTTTCGCGCTCGCCCTGCCTTTTCCCGGAGAGAGAGGGGAATACGTCAGGGAACCGTTCGCGCCAGTCGAAACCGGCCAAGTGAACTTCCCTGTCGTGAATCAGCGAATTGCCGTGGACGATGTTCTCCGAGAGCTTGGCGAGCAGTTGGCCCGGACTGGCCGAACGAATCCATAGGGCCAGTTGCGTGATCTCGACCGCTTCGGGCGAGAGATCGACTCCGTAAAGGTTCTCTTGCAGAATGAACGTCGGAATCTGTTCGGCGAGCGTCTTCGCGTCGGGTTCTTTCCTCTGGACAAGGTGGCCGATGACTTCGTTGTAGCGGGCTTCCAGCACGTCATAGGCTTGGAACAGGAACGCGCCGCTACCGCAGGCCGGATCGACGATTTTGAGATTTCGCAAGATGGCAAGGCATCGACGCCAGTAGTCGGCGTCATCCGGGGCAGTGCCCCGATTCGCTTCATTTTCGGAAACTCCAAACTCCACGGCCATGGCCGCGAAGCGCTGGGCGATCAGTTCTTCGACCGTGTACTGCACGATCAGGCTGGTCAATTCCGTCGGCGTGTAGTAGATGCCAAGCTGCTTGCGCTTGGCCGATTGCGGCATCGCGGCGTATTGACTCGCCTTTTCGGCGTCGCCGAACAACCCCGACTCCTTGAGCTTCTCCAATTCCGTGATCGACCGCTCGAACAGATGCCCAAGCACGTCGAGATTCACCTCATCGGCGAAGTCGTAGGCGCTGATCGCCTTGAAAAAAGTCGTCCAGGGCGTGTCGGGGAGTTCGAGTTCATCGACCGCGTGCGGCGCGAACAGTCCGCCGTTGTACTGGGGAATGCCGTAGGTTTCGTTGCCGGTGTCGATAAAGCGAAAGAGGTTTTTGAAGTTCTGCCAGCGGGGATTGGTGACGGCATGAAAGCCGGCCACGGAGTAGGCGTTGGGGATCGTATTCTCGGGCAACAATCGGCGATCTTCGCAGAAGGCGATGAAGATGATGCGATCGAACAAGCGTTGGGCCATGTCGATCGCCTCATCGAGTGGGTGCTTCTGCTTGAAATGCAATTCGGCAATCAGTTCCGTGCGGTTGCGCGAGTAGGCATCGTAGAGTTTGTCGCCGACCTCCCGTTGGCGTTCGGTCGATTTTTTCAGCAAGGCCACGGCGCGAGGCGGTCCGTAAGGCGACTTTTCGATCAAACCCTGGCGATGAAACAAAATGTAGAACTGCTTGAATAAATCAAAGTCTCGCAACGATTGCAGGGTGAAATGCTCGTAGGCCCGTTTCGTTGAGGCCCGCTCGTAAAGCCGGAAACTGACAATGTTGGAGACGATGCCCCAGCGGCACTCGGGCGGCGTGTTCACCAGGTAATCCCAGCATTGGGCCACGGCGGTCCTGCCGTTGCTGCGATCGCGGTCGAGGTGAACTTTTGGGCCCTTCAGTTCGATCACCGCCAGCGGCTTGTGGTTCTCCGTCTGTCGAAAAAAGCCGAGGATTGCATCCGGGGTTTCACCGGCAATCGGATGATGCTGCTCCCGGTGCCAGATTTCCTTGCCATCGAGTGGTCCGGCATACTCGAGCGCATCGCCAAATACCTGGGCCAGAAAATCGCCTTGCATCTGAGTCTCATTCAGTTTCGCGAGGCGACCCGAAGTCTCCAGATCGGCCCA
>JANXQG010000400.1 GCA_025356915.1 Planctomycetota bacterium
AACTGGCCGAGGCGGCGCGCCTGTGCGTCGATGCCACCGGGGTGAAAATTTCCTGGGATCCACAAGAAGCGGGGATCGATGTCATGGAACGGACCGGTACTCCCCTGCCGGAACCGCTGCTGGCGAGTATTCGCCGGACTCGATGTGCCTTGAAGGCCCCCATCACTACACCGGTGGGCAAGGGTTTTCGCAGCGTCAATGTGCAACTCCGCTTGGAATTCGACCTATTCGCCTGCGTTCGCCCCTGCAAACAATATCCGGGAGTTCGTACCTTTTTTAGTGGTGTGCCGGTCGATCTGGTCATTGTCCGCGAAAATACGGAAGACCTGTACGCCGGTATCGAGTTCGAGGCTGGCGCGGCCAAAACATGCGAGCTGATCGATTACCTTAACCGTGTGTCGGCGGATAAACAGATCAAGACCCCGAACAACGCGACCGGCATCTCGATCAAGCCGATTAGCATTTTCGGCAGCGAGCGGATCGTTCGCTATGCCTTTGAATACGCCCGTGCCAATGGCCGCAAGAAGGTTACGGCGGTCCACAAGGCCAATATCATGAAGCACACCGACGGTCTCTATCTGGCGACTGCCCGCAAGGTGGCCGAGCAGTTCCCGGACATCGAGTTTGAGGACCGCATCGTCGACAACATGTGTATGCAGTTGGTGCAAAAGCCGGAGATTTACGACGTACTCGTGCTGCCCAACTTGTACGGCGACATTCTCAGTGACTTGGCTGCCGGACTCGTGGGCGGTTTGGGAGTCGCCCCAGGAGCGAATGTCGGTGCCAATGGAGCCATCTTCGAGGCCACCCATGGCAGTGCTCCGAAGTACAAGGGGCTGAATAAGGTCAATCCCACGGCCCTGATTCTCTCCGGGGCCTTGATGCTGCGGCACCTCAAGGAGACGGATGCTGCCGAGCGGTTGGAGCGGGCTGTCGCCGCCGTGATTGCCGAAGGCCGTGACGTGACCTATGACATGAAGGCCCATCGCGACGACCCCACTGCCGTCGGTACTCGCGAAATGGCCCAGGCGATCTGCCGCAAGGTCGCGGTCGGGGGGTAAGGTTACCTGCGAAGCTGTGAGCGGCATTTTTTGGGGGGAAAATTCGCAAAATTGCCAAGTTGGCCTATTTTCCACCATCAGATTTCAGGTAAACTCTCACCTGCTAGTCGCACCTCGACAGGAAAGCTGGGTTGTGACTCGCGGGATGGAGGCGGCGTCATGACAAATAATAGTTGGAAGGCTGGCATTCTCGGCTTGGCCCTTCTATCTGGTTTAGGCGTCATTGGTCCACTGCTGATGGCACCCTATATTCCCTTGGTCGATCCCGACGAAGGGCTGTTCGCCTCGATTGCGCAAGAGATGGTCGAGAGCGGTGATTGGATCGTGCCGCGGCAGTTGAACGAACCGTTCCTCGACAGGCCGATCCTGTACTTTTGGGCGATCGCTGCTTCGATGAGTATCTTCGGCATGTCGGAAGCATCTGTTCGGCTGCCGGGTTTACTGTTCGGCATGCTTGGCACGCTGACCACGGCAGCCGTCGCATGGCGATTTCTCGGTCGCCGTACCGGCCTGATCGCGGGCGTGTTCTATGCCTCAATGATGCTGCCGCTAGTCCTGGTTCAACTGCCAGCCCACGACGTGGCCCTGGTGCCCTGGGTCAACCTGGCCCTTCTCTGCTTCTGGGAGTCGGATCGCAGTGGTTCCGCGCGGCAAACGCAGGCAGAATGCCTACGTAACGATTGGCGTGCGTGGGCATGGACCGCGGCGGCCGGCGCGGTACTGGGGTTGGCCATTTTAACCAAGGGGCTGGCGGGCGTGGCCATGGTGGGAATTGCCTACGGTGGATATCTCATCGTTTCGCGACGACTGCGAGTCATTCACTGCTTCCGTGCCGGACTGGCCTTGACCGTGGCGGCAATCATCGGCTCGTCGTGGTATCTTGCCGTGGAACATTCCAATCCCGGTTTCCTGCGCTATTATTTCTTTGATCGCCACGTGCTAGGTTTCTTCACCACTTCGCAGCCCCACGGGGGAGCACCGTGGTGGTATTACTTTCCCGTCCTTATTGTCGGCGGGATTCCCTGGATTGCATATCTGCCGGTACTATTTCAAGATGCCGTCAGTCGCCGGCGAAACAGAATGCCTGCGGTGACCGATGATCGCGGCAACCGGCCCCTGCTATTGCTGGCCTGTTGGTTCATCGGCTGCACACTATTTCTCATGGCTTCGCGTTCAAAACTCATCACGTATAGCTGGCCGGTCTTTCCGGCGATGGCAATCCTGACTGCAATCGTTTGGGCAAGGAAAATGGATGGGGTTCTTTCCGACGATGGAAAGCGATGGATGAGTCGGATCGTCTGGTCTACTTGCCTGATTGGCCCGTTGTGCCTGCCGGCCACTTTTGCCATCACGCAGATCGCGTTGCCGACGCAGTTCTCGACGCTGGCCTGGACGCTGGCATTCGTGGCGGGGCTGACTTCCTTGGCACCGCTCTGGAGTTGGTTGCGTGGCCGGGATTGCTTGACGTTGGGGTTGGGGGCAACGACCCTCTGCGGTCAACTGGTCGTTTTGCTGGTATTCGCCTTTCCGCAGGTTGCCTTGGCGCTTTCCGGCCGCGATTTGGCCGATTATCTCAATCGTACACGGGTATTGCCCTCGCGGATGCTATTGGCCCAGGAGCGAGTCGGCTCAGTCCTTTTTTATCTCGATCGCGACCTGCGCAGCCAGTTGCAACTCGGCCAGGTAGCGAACCAGGACATCACCGACCCCCTGCCAACTCCCGAGATGGGCACGAATGAATGGATCGTCATTCCCGGGCGTCATCTGCATACCGTATTGAATAACTACGACCTTTCATCGCTGCCTTACCAGCAGGCAGGCCGCTTCCGGCTTTATCGGCGCAGCGACATCGAGCCGCGGGCACTGGCCGGCCAGACCGAGAATCCGCTGCTGAGATGATGTTTTTCCTGGTGTAAGATCGCCTTGCTCCTGGCCTGTGGCCGCATCCTCCGGACAGGCGACCAGGTTTCGCTCTAGGGATGCAGTCGCATGACAAACGACCAGTTGACCGCAGAGGGTCGTTGCCCCCAACCCCAACGTCAAGCAATCCCGGCCACGCAACCAACTCCAGAGCGGTGCCAAGGAAGTCAGCCCCGCCACGAAT
>JANXQG010000343.1 GCA_025356915.1 Planctomycetota bacterium
ATGGGCTGTTTTGCCGTCGGCGGCGATTTTTAGCTCCAGTGTCATTTGCCAAAATGTAGGTCGGGGTCTGTCCGCCGGGTCTGATTCTGGTATGATGGAAGGAAAGGCTGATGAATCTTATAAGGGAAAATTGTATGAAGGCTCTGTCGAGGACCGGTTGGGCCGGCTTGCTAGGGATGCTGTTGTGCTTTGTTACCCCTCTTTATGGTGTGGATAACGAGGCCGCTACCCGTCAATATAGTGTGGCCGTTCGCCTTCAAAACGGTGAGGCGTACGATCTAGCCATCGACGCCTGGGGAAGTTTCATCAAGGCTTATCCTACGGACTCGCGCGTCACCCAAGCGAGGCACTACCAGGGCGTCTGCTATTTTTTTACGGCTGTCAGTGCGTTGGATGCCAAGCAAAACGATGCGGCGCTGAAGTCGTTTGACGCGGCACAGCAGAGTTTTGACGCAGTCGTTAAGGCAGCACCAAGATTGGAACTGCTGGAGGATACCTACCTATATCTCGGACTCTCCCAGTTCAAACGTGCCGAAATCGAACCTGCCGATGGGGTCGTCAAACAATACGAAGCTGCCGCAGCCACGCTCGACACACTGCTGAAGAGCTATCCGCAAAGCAAGAACTTGGCTCAAGTGCTTTACACTCGGGGTGACTGTGCGTATCACGTCGGCCAGAAAGCCGACGCGGTGCGGTTTTACAGTCAGGCCCTGACCAAATCACCGAACGAGAAGCTTGAGCCGGCGATTATGTACGCACTGGGAGTTGCCCAGGAAGAACTCAAGCAGTGGGAGGCCGCTGGCAAGACCTACGACGACTATTTGAAGAAATACCTCGCCCAGCGGAATGCCAGCGAAATCATCATGCGACGGGGAGAAACCCTGTTCGCGATCCGCCAATACCGGGCCGCTGCCGAATGGCTGGCGAACGCCGCCGCCCGGCCCGGTTTTGAATCGGCCGACTATGCCACCATGCGGCAGGCGGTGGCCCTGGCTCAGCTTGGAAAACAGACGGAAGCAGGCGATATTCTGGCCGGTATTTTTGCGAAGTTTCCCAATTCAACGCGGTTTTCCGTCGTGCTGAAGACAGGCCATGCATTGGCCCGCGGACTTATCCGGGACAATAAACCGGAAGAGGCCGTCGCCTTGGTCGAGAAGCTCTTGCCGCGTGCCGAAGGACGAGAAGGGGCCGCCGCCTTGTTCATGGATCGCGCCGACGCCTTGGCTGCCATTCCTGCTCGCCGGGCCGAATCGGTTGTTTTGTATGCAGCATTGGCTAGTAAATTCCCCAAAGACCCGCTAGCACCCCAGGCTCTCTATCTGGCCAGCTACGGAGCGATGACCCAGGGGAATTACGCCGCCGCGCTACAGTATGCCGATGCCTTCCTCGCAGCCTATCCGACCCACGAATTGGTCCCCGACATCCGCTATGTTGCGGCTGAGAGCCGGCTGCAAGTGGGTAAATATGGCGAGGCGGAAAAGCTCTACGCCGAACTGCTGCAAAAGTATCCGCGGCACCCCGACGCTGAAAACTGGAAGGTTCGCCAGGGCACCTCGCTCAATTTACAGAAGAAGTATCCCGAGGTGGTCGCGCTGTTGCAGCCGCTGGTCGGTCAGATCAAGGGTGCGGATGCTCGGGCCGAGGCCCTCTTTCTCATCGGCAGCAGTCTGGCCGAGCAGAAACAGTTTGCCGAGGCTGTGCCGATGCTCGAGGCTGCGATTGCCGCTTCGCCACGCTGGCGTCAGGCCGACGAGACACTGTTGGTGTTGGGGCAAGCCTATTACCGGCAGAAGAACCCGGCCAAGGCGAAGGCCGATGAAACCTTGAAGAAGCTGGTTGCCGAGTTCCCTCAGAGCAAGGTTCTCGATCGCGCCCACTTCCATCTCGGGGAACACGCTACGGCGGCGAACGATCTCAAAACGGCCGAGGTCGAGTATCGCCTGCTTGTCGAAAAATGGCCGGCCAGTCCCTTGCTGCCTTATGCTTTACGAGGGCTGGGCTGGGCACTTTTCGATCAGAAAGAGTTTGCCGCGGCGGAAGATGCGTTCAATACCCTGGTCGAAAAATATCCCGATCAGAAGCTGAAACTCCGCAGCCTCTACGCCCGCGGTCTCGCGCGGCATCATTTGGGTAAGTTCAGCGAGGCTGCTGCCGACTTCCAGTCGCTTTTGGCTGTCGGCGGGATCGAATTGGTCGAAAAGTCCGATGCGCGTTATGTGCTGGGGCTTTGTCTCGTTGGCCAGAAGAAGCCGGCGGAAGCGGTTGCCACGCTTCGAGTACTATTAAGCGAAGATCCGAAGTATGCCATGGCCGATAAGGCCTATTATGAGTTGGCTTGGGCCTTGAAATCCGCCGGCCAGGAAAAGGAAGCAGTCGACGCTTTCGCCGAGTTGATCAAGCAGTGTCCCGAAAGTCCTTACGTGGGCGAGAGCCAGTTCTGCGTGGGTGAAGCGGCCTACAAAGACGGCAAGTATCAGGCGGCTGCCGCAGCCTATGCCGCGGCGATGGAAAAAGCCGGCAAGAGCGATCTAGGCGAGAAATCGGCCCACAAGCTCGGCTGGGCATATTATCGCCTCGATAGCACGGCCGAGGCCCAGCAGACATTCAGCTATCAACGAGCCACTTGGCCCAAAGGCCCTCTGGCCGCCGATGCCGCGTTCATGGAGGCGGAGTGCCTCTTCAAACAAAAGAAATACAGCGACGCCCTGACGGCCTACGAGCGGGCGAAGGGTACATCGTCGCCTGATTTCCAGGTTCTCTCGCTGCTGCACAGTGCCCAGGCGATGGACATCCTGGCCCTGGCCATGCATCGTCCCGATCAGGAGAACCAGCGCAAGGAGACCTGGCAGAAGGGGCTTGTGATTCTCGACCGCCTGGTCAAGGAGAGTCCCGAGACGGCCTACCTGCCCGAAGCTTTGTACGAGCGCGGATGGGCTTTGCAGAATCTCGGCCGCTTTGACGAAGCCATGGGCGAGTATCAGCAGGTTCTGACCAAGAGCAAGAGCAACGCCGAGCCTGCCGCTCGAGCGCAGTTCATGATTGGCCAGATCCAGTTCCAGCAGAAGAAGTATGCCGAGGCCATCACGAGCTTCTATACAGTCCTCGACTATCCCTATCCGCAATGGCAGGCAGACGCAGCCTTCGAGGCCGCCAAGTGCTTTGAAGCTCTGCGCAAGCCATCGCAAGCAATCAAGAAGTATCAAGAGTTGATTGAGAAGTTTCCCCAAAGCGACAAAGTGCCCGCGGCGAAGTCACGACTGGAAGCACTCCAGAGAGATTGACCGCCTCGGTGCAATTTTAGGCGACACCTAGAGAAGGAAGAGCCAAGTTTCCCATGTCCTACAGCAATCATCTTTTTCGTTGGACCGTGGCCGGTCGTTGGATCGCCACGCTGGGCATTGGCGTTGTCGTGGCCTTGGGCTATGCCCTCTTCCGGCCAGCCCACGCCCAGGACTCCGGAACAAAATTATCCGGAAAAGTGACAGCCGCTGCGGAGAAGAGTTCCGCTGCTCCGGGAAGCAATGCCGACGGCGGCATGCCGATCTCGCGGGAAGAATCCGCCCGAGCCAAGGCTGCCAGCGACCTTGGCAGCAGCGAGCCGGAGAAGAAAGACTCACTGCCCAAGGAAGCCGACACCGGATCGGTTCTTCGCGATATCAAGTGGCTCAGCCCGCACATGTGGGCTTTTTATGCCATCTGGTTCGTTTCAATCATTGCTGTCGCATTTGCCGTGGAACGCCTTCTAGGACTGCGGCGGAGTAAGATTCTGCCTTCCGATCTGGCCGCCGGCCTGAGGGCCTTGGCCAGTCGCAAGGGTGAGCTTGATCTCCGTCATGCCCAGCGGCTTTGCAGGCAATATCCGTCCTCGGCGGCAGTGGTCGTGCGGGCCATGTTAGCCAAGGTTGGGCGGCCGCTTCCCGAGGTTGAGCAGGCCATGACCGATGCCTGCGAACATGAGGCCAGTCGGCTTTACACCAACGTCCGCGTGCAGAATCTGGCATTCAACGTCGCCCCGATGCTGGGATTGGCCGGAACCGTACACGGCATGATCCTCTGCTTCTACACCACGGCCCACATGCCGGTAGGACTGAACAAGATGGACCAGTTGGCAACCGGCATCTACGCGGCCTTGATCTGCACACTGGCTGGGCTGATCGTAGCGATTCCGGCTGGCATATTGTCCCACTATTTTGAAGGCCGGATTCTGAAAATGTTCCAGCAGATCGAGGATTTGGCTCGCTCGCTCGTGCCACACCTCGAGCGTTTTGAAGGGCGTTCACGCCAGCCGACCACGAGCGACAAACCATCGCTGGGCGTCACGAGCATCGAGATGCTCCGCGACGATGATCTCGATGACGATGACGATGACGATGACGATGATGACGATGATCCTTTGCCTGCACCCAAGCCGATGAAGGTGGAAGGCCGGCCATGAGAGTGTCTGCTACCTTTCACGAACCAAAAGCTGTAGGGTGGGCCGAGCTTGCGTGCCCCGCCATAAATCGCTTTAGCAATTACACGAATTGCACCAGGAGTTCCCAGCCATGGCGGTGAAGATCAAAAAAGGGAGCGAAATGATGCAGATCCCCGTGGTTCCGCTGGTCGACACGGTGTTTAATCTGTTAATCTTCTTTCTTGTGGCTACGAAGGTAGCCGAAGCTGAAAGGGAACTTCCCATCAGGGCACCCTATGCCGGCGAGGCCCAGGCGATCACCGTGCGGCCGGCAGAGATGATTATCAACATCGATCAAAAGGGCCACTACTTCATCGGCGATCTGCCAGCTTCGCTGCACGAACTGAACATCGCGCTGCACAATGCCTGGCTTACCAGCCGTGGCCGCTTGCCGGTCACTTTGCGTGCCGATGAACGTTGCCCATGGAAATTCGTCGTACAGGTCATCGACTGTTGTAAAAAGAACAAGGTGCGCGATTATCACGTGACCACGAAGAATGCGACGGACGGAAAACCGCCCTAACCCGGATTATTCATGGGTCGCTCCACGCACCCTACAGTTTATGAATAATCCGGGCGAAAGGATGCTACGATCATGGCGGAAAGAACATCTTCCTTGAAACCTCTCTACCGACCCCGGCCGGCTGACCTTGACGAGCAGCTCTGGCCGATTGTCTGCGCGACAATGATTCTGGTGGGAATCCTGGGTGTCCTTATCGTCGTTAACGGCGATTTCGACGAGGAGCGTCTGTTTCTGAGCGGCTACACGCATCTTGCCGGCTTGGGAGTTGCGGCGGTACTCCTGATTTTCATTGCCTCGCTGCTTAAGGGTGCGGCTCGTCGCACGGCCGAACTAACCCTAGTACTCAGCCTCGCTTTGCACGCGGGTGCCGGGGTGGGGGCCTTTTATCTCTTTACCAGTCCATTAAGCGAATTAAACTCCTTGGACGTGGCTCGCGATGCCAAGCCGGAATTCGATGATGAACCGCCTCCTTCCGATGATCTTTTCGCCCCGGAGGAGGATCAGGGGACCGAACAGGCATTTGAAAAAGTGGTCGCCACAACCATTCGTGAGCAGGCACCGCCAGCCGCTCAACTCCAGCCGCACAATATGTCGCGTCCCGCGCCCATGGCCGATATCCGTCGCGCACCCAATGCCGAGATCACGCCTCTTGGCGTGGGTGGGGTTCCCGAACCGAGTGGGCCGTTGGACATTCGTCGGCCAGACGCGGCCAAGATCGAAGAAGCCAAGCCGCTCGAGGCCCTGGCCATGGTTCGGCAAAAGGGCGACGAGTTGCCGCTCCCCAAGACGGAGGCACCCGCTCCCGTCGCGATCCCCGAGGCTCCTAAAGAATTGCCCAAAACCCCCGATTCCGGAGCAATCCAAGCGGACAAGATTGATTGGGCCTCCGTGGCCAAAAAGGCGGCCACGCCAAATAATGAGCCGCTTCCGCCGTCCTACAAGATGGCACGGGTCGAAGTCCAGCCCGGCGAACCGCTCCCCTCGAAGGACCTTGTCGCCCAGCTTCCCTCGCTGGCACCGCTGCAAACTTCCAACGCACTGTCAGGCCCTGAAGCCGCCGACCAAATTACGCAACAAGGCAGCACGCTCGAACGATCCACTCGCGACGGTGCCCCGCTCCCTTCGACCGTTGTCCCGGATGCTGGTCTGTCGGCCCAATCTCCTGCCGCTCCGGGCGGTTCCCCGCCTAGTCGGTTGGAAGCCGTTTCGACCGTCCCCGTCGAGAAGTCGGATAGTTCGCGGGCACCGCTGGGTTCCACGATTGCCTCGGGGGGTGTCCAGGATTTCGGCCGAGGATCGACGCTTTTGCCATCGCGGCGCGGCGCAATTGGCGGTCGCGGCAAAGCCCAGCCTTCGATCGAAGGCGACTCGTCCGAGGATCCCTCGGAAGTCCGCTCCGGGGCACCCGGATCCGATCTCAGCAGAGGTCTCTCCCTGCCGTCAGCACCGGCCCGCCGAGCAATCGCATCACAAACGGAAGACGGCGGTTCCGGCCCTAGTGCCAGCTTTGCGGCTAGATTACCGCGGACCCAGGGAGAGATGGGGTTGAATCTTCCCACAGCCGCGAAAATCGTCGAGAACACGACCCTTTCCGGGGCTGGCGGAGCCGCATCCAATCCCGGTGGACAGACCAGTACGCTCGATGTCGGCCAACATATTGCCATACGACGCACCGCAGGCAGCGGCATGCCGCGAGGTGTATCCCGTGAAGTCGCCATGTCGGGAGCAGACGTGGGCGACACACTGGGCGGCAACGATACGATCGCCCGAGGTAACGTGGCAGCGGCCGTCGGTCGTGGACTCGGCGGACCACGCCGTATCGAGCAGGGAACTCTCGAAGGAGACGACACTAGCAATAGTATACCCCGTGCCAGGTCGGAGGGTTTCGCTCCGCGTCCGACGGCAACTCCCGTGGGACCCGTTGCCGGTACGGCGAACGTGACCAGCGGTCCAATGCTTGGCGGCACGTCGCGAAGCTCCGGTGCTCAATCCATTGGACCAAGCATGTCGCTTGGTGGCATTGGGCGACGGGAGAGTCTCGGCCAAGGAATTGGCTCGCGTCCTTCCAGCCAGGTCGAACCGACCGAAATCGCTCCGCAGACTGGTGTTATATCGCCGCAGCCGTCGGGGGTTAGTGGTGGCGGCGGTCGAGGCGACGGAGATTTGGATCAAATCCTTTCTGGCGGTGGATCAGGCGTTGGTCGTCTCGGCCACGGCAGCAGTCAGGTCGTCATCAGCGGTCAAGTTCATGAGCCGATGGAGCCGTTCCGCCGAGGTGCCATGCATGGCGGTCTGATTCTTGGCGATTCCGTCGGCGGACAGCTCACCGAGCCAGCCATCGAAAACGGATTGGAGTACTTCTCACGCACCCAATTCAACGACGGACACTGGAGCCTCCATGAGTTGCCCGAGGGTGTCGTTGCGGATCCCGCCTCGCTGGGCGCATTGCACGCCGACACGGCTGCCACCGGCTTGGCCCTCTTGGCCTATCTCGGTGCCGGCTACAACCATCAAGATGAAAAATATCGCGACGTCGTTCGCCGCGGCGTGGAATGGCTGGTGAAACATCAACAGCCCAACGGCAGCCTGTCCTACCAAGGTTCCGACCCCACGCACTATTACAGTCATGGCATTGCCACGATAGCCCTCTGCGAGGCCTATGGCATGACCCAGGACCGCGAACTCCGCGAGCCAGCTCAGAAAGCGATCGATTTTATTGTCAAATCACAGGATCCCAGTCGCGGCGGCTGGCGCTACAAGTCGCAGGACGGCAGCGACACCTCGGTCACCGGTTGGCAGCTCATGGCGTTGAAGAGTGCTCAGATGGCCGGTTTGAAAGTACCGCAGGAAACTTTGCGCAACGTGAGCCGTTGGCTTGATCTTGCCCAGGTACCCAACCGCGGCACCTACGTCTACAACCCTTGGAATTCCGACAGTGAGAATCCACTTGGCCGCGCCCCAAATGCCACGATGACTGCTCAGGCGATGCTCATGCGGATGTATCTTGGTCAGGACCGCCAGAATGCCTCGCTGGCCCAGGGAGCCGACTACTTGCTCGCTCACTTGCCCGACGTGGGAACCCAGGAAACTGCAAAGCGCGACTGTTACTACTGGTACTACGCCACCCAGGCCATGTATCACATGCAGGGCGACTATTGGAAAACCTGGGACGCCCGAGTCACGCCTCTTCTGCGTGCGGGGCAGATCGACAGCGGTCCGCTCAAGGGGAGTTGGAGTCCCCGCGAGCCGGTGCCCGATAAGTGGAGCAGCCATGGCGGCCGGCACTACGTGACCAGTATGCACGTCATGACGCTGGAGTTCCCCTACTGGCACCTCCCGCTCTTCCGCGAGCTGCGGAAGGAATAGCAATGCCTGTCCCGTCATCTTTTCCGGATAGGGCGATGCCGTCCCGATACAACGTTCTGACCCACGATGAACTTCAATTCCTTTGCCGAACCGGCAAAGAATATGCACATGGTATTCAACACCGCCAATTTCCAGCACCGGGCAAGTGATGTTCTTGCAAATTCCGGCAAGTTAGGCATGCGTGCGCTGACGTAGACCCTCATCCCGTAAAAACGGCTGGCGAAGTTTCGTCGAAAAGACCAGGTGGAGGTAGATTTGGACCAGGGATTGTGACACGTTTCGTTTCCGGCTGTTGTACCCTTCCGGGCAACGCCGTTAAGGACTTTTACGTGGCATTCGCAAGTGATTTGTACGCTTGACGTTGCTGCGCGGTGGCGTTTGCGATTTTTGGATTACCTGTAGACGGCACCTCTTGGTAATGCAGTGACAGCAGTTGGCAAGGTTATGATCAAGGCCCGTTCTGCCCGTCCGCGGTTCGCAAACGCTCGACCAAAGCGTGAACCTGCTGTTCGAGATGCGGCAGGGCCTCACTGGCATGGGCACAATCGAGGTCATCGACGTGCCAATACTCGATACGGTCTTTCCAGAGCGGGAACTGCTCGGCCATCAGGGCGCGGTGTTCCGCTTCCTTGACAGCGACGACGAGATCGGCCTCGGCCAGATCGGAGAGCGCGAGTGGCTTGGGGGCTCGCGGTTCTTCATCCAGCGTAATACCCCGTTGCTGGAGAGCATTGACCGTGTGGTGCGAGATCGGGCCGATATTGCCCCAAGCCCCCACCAGGAGACCACGTGAATCGGCATTCCACCCCAATTGATACCGGCTGGCAAGCCAATTGAAGTAGTGTTCCGCATAGCGGCTACGGTAATAGTTCGCCGAACAAACAAAAATCACTTTTTTCTTCATGTCTGGAATTATAGCCGATGGCTTGACTGCGGGCCATATCGTCAGGAGAATTGCAAAGTCCGGGGTCTGGTCCATTTTTCGGCGAAAACGAAGGGAATTTACCCAAGATCCTTCCCGAAAACATGGACCTGACCCCTTCGCGTTGGACTTTGTAGTTCTCCTGGCCATATCATTACCATTCTTCATCAACATTGGAACGGTCCTGGAATTTATGGGTATAGCATGACGCTCTCAGCTTTTCTTCTTGCGCTCGGTGCCGCACTGGGGATGGGTTTACTCATCGGCCTGGAGCGGCAGATTGGCCAACATCCAGCCGGATTGCGGACCAACGCTTTGGTGTGCACGGGTGCTGCGCTCTATGTTTTGCTGGCGCGATCGCTCGATCACGGCAGTGAGACGGCCCGAGTAGTGGCGCAGGTTGTCAGCGGCGTTGGCTTTCTCGGTGGCGGCGTGATTTTACGAGAGGGGTTGACGGTTCGAGGATTGACCACTGCGGCCACGCTCTGGTGCAGTGCGGCCGTCGGCAGCCTGTGTGGGGCCGACTTGATCCATCAGGCAGGGATCGCGACGGGTGCCATTCTGGCCACCAACTGCTTCCTCAATCCGGTCAGCCGCTGGATCGACCGAAAGGCCGCCAAACGAGTTTACATCGACACAAGTTATCGGCTGAAGATTGTTTGCACCATGGCCGAAGAACGCCACATCCGTCGGATGCTTGCCGAACAGATTGCCGCCCAGCGTAACATGACCCTGCACGGGATCGGCATCCACGCCACGGACCATTCCGACCGTGGGCTGGTAGTAGCCGACGTGGAAATGCACGTCCGCGACGAGCATGTCTTGCAAGAGGTTATTGCACAGCTCAACGCCGATCCCAGCACGTCTTCGGTAAGCTGGGAGAGACATTCGTAGGGGCGGTCAAGCAAAATCCTGATTGACATTGCCACGCACCACCAGTTTTAGTATGTTCCGGCCATGAATATTGCAATCTTCCTCCCTAATTGGGTGGGAGACTTAGTCATGGCTACTCCCACGCTGCGCGCCGTGCGGCGGCATTTTGGCCCATCGGCGCGAATTGTGGGCATTCTGCGCCCACAATTGGCCGAACTGTTGCATGGTAGCGATTGGCTCGATGCGCAGCTTCCTTTCGATCCCAAGTCAGGTAAAAAGGAATTCGGCCGTTTGTCCCTGGTCGGCCACATGCGGCGGCAGCGGTTCGATATGGCCCTGCTGCTGACCAACTCGTTGCACACTGCGGCAATGGCCTGGCTGGGCGGAGCGAGGCAGCGCGTCGGTTACGCCCGGGATGGACGATCACTCCTGTTGACCAATCCAGTCCAAGCGGCCTGCGATGGTCGGCAGTTCCGACCGGTGCCGATGGTCGAAAGCTACTTGGCCCTTGCTCGGGCGATCGGCTGTCAGGAGGAGTCACTACAGTTGGAATTGAACGTCACCGCGGCCGAAAGGACACAGGCCGAGCGGGTGTGGCGTGATTTAGGGCTGCGGACCGATGGACGGGTCGTAATCCTCAATTCGAGCGGGGCTTACGGTGCGGCAAAATTATGGCCGGCCGAACATTGTGCCACACTGGCACGACTAATCGTCGAACAACTCAATCACGACGTACTCGTGCTCTGTGGACCCGACGAGCGTGACACCGCCTGCCAGATCGCTGCCCAAGCCGGCTCGTCTCGGGTTTTTTCCTTGGCCGCCCAGAACGTAAGTCTCGGGCTGACCAAAGGCTGCTTAACCCGTTGCCGGCTCATGGTTTCGACCGATAGTGGTCCGCGGCACATTGCGGCCGCCTTGGGCAAGCCGGTCGTTACGCTGCTGGGACCGACGCTGCCGGTTTGGATCGAGAATCCGAGTGTCCGCGGCCCGATGCTTCGCGCCGAACTGGACTGCCTGGGCTGCGGCAAGCGAATCTGCCCGCTGGGGCATCACCGCTGCATGCGAGAACTGACCCCCGAGCGGGTTTTGAGGGAAGTGGCGGCGCTGGTGCATACAACGACGATCGTGGCAGCGCAGGAGGAAATGGCATGGCAGCGATGATTGGGATCGCGGAACACTACCGCGAGACATTGGAAAACGGAGGGTTAGCCGAGTTTGACGCGGTCATGAATACGACAGCCGGCCGTTGCTTGCGCGTGCTGCCTGACCGCGAGAATTGGTATCTGCAAGGTAAATTAGTACCTGTCCAAGTTGCCCTCACCCCATGCCCCTCTCCCGAAAGGCAAGGGGAGTCGTTCTTAGGCATGTACTTGAAGAAGCATCGCACCCGCACCTGGGCGACGCGGATCGCCGCCGCTCTAGGTGTGGCCTCTCCGCCAAGCCCCGGCCAAGTCGAGGCCGAAAACGCAATAGCCTTGCAGTCGCTCGGCATCGACGTTATGCCGTTGATGGCTTACGGCGAGAATCTGCACGCGGACGGTCGGCTGGAATCGTTCCTGCTGACGGAGGAACTCGCAGGATATTGCGAGTTACAGGAGTTCATTCAGAGACGGTTCTCGGCGCAAAGCGATACGCCCTCACCCAGCCCCTCTCCCACTGAGATAGGTGGGCTTGGCGAGCCTCACGCTTCCCGCCTCGCGCCTCCCGCTCCACGCTCCACGCCCCACGCCCCACGCTCCACGCTCCACGCCGATCTGCGGCGTTTGATCATACAGGTGGCCGAAATCGCCCGGCGGTTCCATGCATCTGGCTTCAATCATCGCGATTTCTACTGCTGCCACTTCCTGGTCAAAGAAACGTCGCGGAGCCAGTTTGACGTCCGCCTGATCGACCTACAGCGGGTTCAGCGGCGGCAGTGGTTCCGGCGGAGATGGATCGTCAAGGATCTAGCTCAATTGGCAAGCATGTCGCCCGATGATCGAATTGGGTGCCGCGAGAAGATCCTTTTTCTGCGGACCTACCTGGGTGTGCAAAAGCTGCGGCCGCAGGACAAGCGGTTGGTACGCGACATTCTTTGGAAGCTATCGCTGATCCGCCGCCACGCGAGGCACAAGTCATGAGAATCGGGCTGGTACTGGAACAATTTGATCCGGCCCGCGGCGGCCGCGAACAGTGGACCTGGTCGTTCACCCAGCGGTTGCTGGAGTTGGGCCACGAGGTACATGTCGTGGCGCGAAATTGCTCTTCCAAAGCCCTCCGACTGCCGATCGTCTATCACCCGATCCGGTGCGATGCTTCGCCGATCGCGTTTGCCGACGAGGTCAAGACCGTGCTGGAGCCGTTGTCGCTGGATATCGTCCACGACATGGGCATGGGCTGGTACTGCGATGTTTTCCATCCGCACGGTGGATCGATGGCTTCCTGCACCGAGCGTAAGCTGCTCTTCCTACCGGCGTGGTTGCGCGGACTGAAGGGGATGGCAAACCGAATACTGCCACGGCATCGCACGTTTCAGACGCTCATGCGGCGGCAGTACGCCGACCATGGACAGATCGTGCTGGCCTTGTCGCGGACGTCGGCTACCGACTTCCGGCGGTTTCATGGCGTGGCCACGGAACGGATCCGCATTGTCTACAATGGCGTTGATACCGAGCGTTTCTCGCCCCAGCAATGCCGATCCCATCGCGAAACAATGCGATACCGCCTAGGCCTGTCGCCAGACACGCTGATGGTGCTGGTCGTGGCCCACAATTTCCGCCTCAAAGGCGTGGCCACGCTGCTCCGCGCGATGCGACGTTTGCGGACTGCGGGGCGCGAAGTGCGTTTGGTGATCGTCGGCGGCAAACACATCGATTCCTGGCGGCGTTACGTTGCCCGCCTTGGATTGAGCGGGCAAGTCACTTTTGCAGGGCGAGTCGACGATCCGCTCCCCTACTATGCCGCCGCCGACTGCTACGTCCATCCAACCTACTACGATCCATGCAGCCTCGTTGTACTCGAAGCGGCCGCCTGCGGCCTGCCGCTGATCACAAGCCGTTACAACGGGGCAAGCGAGATGTTCAGCGACGGTGAAGATGTACTCTTGGTCAACGACCCAGCCGACGACGCGGAACTGGCCAGCGCGATGCGGATCTTGTTGGACGATTCGGCCCGTCAGCGACTGGGAAAGGCGGCCCGAGCAACAATTCTGCAACATTCATTTCATCGGAACGTGGACCAAATTCTGAATATCTATCGAGAGATACTCGACCAGCGTGGCGGATTGCCGCATGGCTACTCGATCCTCAATACCAGAATCCACGGCTCTCATGGCGCAGCCGATGCGTCTACAAAAACAGTCGGGAAGCCTGCACCTCAAGTTGCTCTTGCCCAAGCACTTGAAAGCTTGTCCTACCAGCCGACCGATCGCGAGTTAGGAGTCCTACCATGAGAATCGGACTCGTCATCGATCATCTCGACCCTCGCCGCGGAGGTGCGGAATTGTGGACCTGCCAACATGCCGAACAATTGTTGGCGCGCGGGCATGTCGTGCATGTCGTGACCCAGAACGTGTCGGGACCCGCGAAGCAACTCGGAATCGTTCCCCATTGCCTGGGGCCTATTCGTTCGGTGCTCGGCCGGGCCGCGGCCGCTGAGCAGAAGCTCCGCACACTGGGACTCGACGTGATCCACGACTTTGGCACCGGCTGGTACAACGACATCCTGCAATCGCCCAACGGCTCGCGGATCGCGCAATGGGAATCCATGCTGCAACTCCTCCCGGCGTGGGTTCGTCCCTGGAAACGAGCCATGATCGGAGTCTTGCCTCGCTACCACGACTTCCGCCGGCTCATGGCCCGGCAGTTCGGAGACTCCGGGCGAATCGTGCTAGCCATTTCGCGGATGTGTGCCCGCGACTATCAACATTACCATGGTGTGCCCACCGAGCGGATCCGCCTCGTCTATCACGGCGTGGACAGCAAACAGTTTTCGTCGGGCAATTGCGAGCGTCTGCGCGAACCGGTTCGCGATCGGCTGGGGATTTGCGAAAATGAAACCGTATTCCTGTTCGTCGGTCACAATTTCCGCCTCAAGGGACTGGCCACGGCGGTCCGGGCGATCGACCGCCTAGCTGCGGAAGGCCACAGGGTCCGCCTCTTGGTGGTGGGCGGAAAACGACATAATAAGGTTCCTCATCCGGCCCATCGAGCGGCCGTGACGATGGTCGGCCCAGTCGACGACCCCATGCCTTACTACGCAGCGGCCGATGCCGTCGTGTTGCCAACCTTCTACGATTCGTTTGGGCTGGTCGTGCTCGAAGCCGCAGCCTGCGGCCTGCCGATCGTCACGACCCGGATGGCCGGCGCGAGCGAACTGCTCAGCAACGGCCGCGACGGCTACGTAATTTCCAATCCGGCGGACGAGGAAGAATTAGCTTTGTGTCTGCGGAGGCTGCTCGACCCAGCCCTCCGACGCCGGATGGGCGCGGCGGCGAGGAAACTGGCCGTCGCACACAGTGCGGATCGCAGTTGCAACGAAATTATTTCGATCTACCAGCAAATCGCTGGACGGGAACTTCGCCGCGCAGCGTAGCGTGTAAGAAAAGGCAAAACGGATGAACCAAAAATATATAATATATTGGCCTTTGGCCGTAATGCGGTAGATTGTAAACTTAGTCCTGTCCATCAGCGGGACGGGCTAATACTTCACAAGGAGGTAGCAGATCATGAGGACGGATCCTCACGCAGACGAAGTTCGCGGCATTGTGGAACGTGTTTTTTCAGGCTATTTTCAAAAAAGAAGGGCACAGGAAAGTGTTTCCTGCCCCTCATACGGGGAATTGCCTTCAGGACGCCTGCGCTTTGAAGAGCGGAAGTCGATCGCTGGCATGCGATGTAATGACGGGGGTTTAGTGGGGAAGTTTCCCCGTTTGTACAGGCCGGAGGAAGAGGATGAGGATATTGACTCGGTCTTGCCGGAAATTGACGAGAACATCCTGATCGACCGGGGGCAGTACGTGGCGCGGAGTTACCGCATGGAGGGCTACATGGCGATGTGGCTGGTGCCGGTGGGACTCGTGCAATTCTATGATGATGAGGGGCGGATGCTGGCGACTATCAGTCTCTTTGAGTCGCTGCGGCCGCAGAGAATGGCGGCCTGAGGCAGGGAACTCAGAATTGCAAATTGAGAATTGCAAATTGCAAATTAAAGAGAATGCTTGGCCGCGGAGGATAGAGAATGGCGGCTAGAGGCAGGGAAAATTGCGCGCCTTGAAAATTGTGCGCCGGGTTGCAATTCCTGCGGCAACGGTTTACCATGGTGTTAACCGTTTTTCGCTCAACCCCTAGCAGGAGCCAAGCCATGTTCTCGACGCCCAATCCCAACGAATTCAGACCATTCTTCCAGACCCGCCGCCAGATGCTGCAAACGGTTGCCGGCGCGGCGGCACTCACCGCCGCTGGGCCGCTCCTTTCGCAATCGTGGGCAGCCGAGCTGAAAGGGAAGATCAACCATTCGGTCTGCCTCTGGTGCTATGGCGGTTTTCGCGCGCAGGCAAAGATGAGCCTCGATCAGTTCGCCGAGGCCTGTGCTAAATTGGGGCTGAAGTCGATCGAACTGACCACGCCCGATCAGTGGCCGACCCTAAAAAAGCATAACCTGATCTGTGCGATGACCTCCAGCCACTCGATCACCAAGGGCTTCAATCGCATTGAGAATCACGCGGAGTGCATCGATAAGGTCAAAAAAGGGATCGACGATTCGGCGGCTGCCGGATATCCCAACGTAATCTGTTTCTCCGGCAACCGGTCCGGCATGGACGACCAGCAAGGCCTGGCCAACAGCGTTGCCGGACTGAAAAAGGTGGCCTCTTACGCGGAAAAGAAGAAGGTAACCATCTGCTTGGAGTTTCTCAACTCGCACAATCACGGGGACTACATGGCCGACTCGACGAAGTGGTGCGTCGGCCTGGTGCAGGGCGTTGGCTCGCCGCGCGTTAAGGTACTCTACGACATCTATCACGCCGGCATGATGAAGGAAGACATCCTTGTCGATATCAAGGAACACCACGACTGCTGGGGCCACTACCACACCGGCGGCATGCCCGGCCGCAACGAGATCGACAATACCCAAAAGCTCGATTACGCCAAGATTCTCAAGGCCATCGCTGATACGAATTTCCAGGGCTACGTGGCCCAAGAGTTCATTCCCAAGCGGAAAGATGCTCTCAAAAGCCTGGAACAGGCGATTGGGATCTGCGACGTGTGAGGATGTCTACAATCGCAACTCGATCGGTTCTTTGCCTTCCTTCGGTAATTCGATCTTCAACACGTGTGGCTTGCTACCGGCCGATTGAAGTTGGGCCTCGTAGGTCAGTTCACCGGCAAGCGTGAACTCATAGGCCGACCTTCCGCTTCCGGCCGCCACGATATGGCCGTTCAGCCGAAGCGTGACGGCCGCCGTGGCTGGCTTGCCTTGGGCATCGATGACTTGGAAGCTCACGTTTCGTCGCGACTTGTAGCAAGCGGTGACGTCGATGGCGGGAACGGATCGGATCGATAGATCCCAGACCAGCGGGAAG
>JANXQG010000344.1 GCA_025356915.1 Planctomycetota bacterium
CACCCCAAGGTCGCTTTTCAGCAGGTCGATTTGGCGGAAACCCGGCAGTTAGCCGACCTCCTCACCCGTTACCAGGTCGAGTGCGTAATGCATTTCGCGGCGCTGGCCTACGTCGGCGAGTCGGTATCCGACCCTCTAGCCTACTACCATAATAACACATCCGGCACGATTAGCCTACTCAAGGCGATGCATTCCACGGGAGTGAAACGGTTGGTTTTCAGCTCGACCTGCGCGACGTACGGCGAGCCTGAGGGGGTGCCGATCGTCGAAACCATGCGGCAGTCGCCGATTAGCCCCTACGGCTGGTCCAAATGGTGCGTGGAACGGGTTCTCCGCGACTATTCGGCGGCAAACCCCGAATTCTCGTTTGTGGCGCCCCGGTATTTTAACGTCGCCGGTTGTGCTTCGGACGGCAGTCTGGGCGAGGACCATCATCCCGAGACGCACCTGATCCCGGTCATTCTCCAGTCGCTGTTGGGTCAGCGTGAGAAGGTCACCGTCTTCGGCACCGACTACCCCACGCCCGACGGAACCTGTATCCGCGATTACATCCATGTCGAGGACCTTTGCGAGGCCCATATCGTGGCGATGAACGCCTTGCAGCCTGGCGACACGCGATTCTACAACCTGGGGATCGGGCGCGGCTATTCCGTCAAGGAAGTGATCGATTCGGTCGAACGGGTGACCGGCAAAAAGGTGCCGGTGGAATACGGTCCCCGGCGGCCCGGCGACCCGGCCGCCCTGTTTGCCAATGCCCAGAAGATCCGCGATGAGTTGGGCTGGCAGGCGCGACACACCAAGATCGACGACATCGTCGCCACGGCCTGGAATTGGTTCAAGGATCATCCGCACGGATATGCGTAAGCAAAATCACGAGACAAACGCCGTTTGAAAGCCTGCCTGCCGGAAATGGTGGTCCGCGGACAGTGCCAAGGCAATCTCACGCTGCTGCATAATCACGAAAGAAATGCAGTCGGTGAACGACCACGTCTTGTCGCTGCGCGCCCCGAACAAAATAATCGCATCTCGCAGCAATCTGCATCCAGCGGTATCACTGCGACTTGCGGATCGTGCGTCGTCCGCTCCCAGAAACGGATGGCGGCTGGACGCAACGCGGAATACGCGGAAAGGCGTCTAGCACCTCCAGTTGAACCGCCAGACTCGTGACGATTCGACCGGAAACGGGCGTGCCGAGTACGGTGTCGTGAAATGCATCGGTGGGGTTCAGCAGCGCAATCCAGTAAAAAGAATCGGCGAAGACTTCGGTCACGGCTGGTCGATTCCTTTCGGCGCGCCATGCAAGTAGTGGTCGTGATTCATCGCCAAGTCGGGTGGCAACCCCTGCGGATTCTGCCGGCGAGCGAATTGGGCTAAGTCTTTGGCGATCTCTGGTACTCCTGCTGGAAAGGAATCGTATTCTCGCTTCGGTTCCTTTCTGTTCATCGCATCGGACGGCTGTAAAACGATAACCTCCGCCTTGCCAAGTGCGAGATGCACGCCAACCGGCGGATGAATGGTCTGGTCTTCGCGGATATCCGCAGTGAAACGAATGGTCGTCATTGGCAAGTGACCCCGGTCAATTCCTCGATCCCTAATCCGGAAACTGGCATTGTACCCCCGCAAACACGCTACCGTCAACTAGAAAAGAAATCCCGCTGGCTTGCGGTTTGTCGATTTACTCGAAAGAATTCCCCGCTCCCTCTTATCTTCCTGTCATCCATCTTCCCTTTCCCCTCTTATCTGTGTTTCCATCCGTGTTTCATCCGTGGCCAAACCTGAAAAAGATCCAGAGTTAACCACGGATACCACCGCGAGAGACCGCAAGGAGCGCAAAAGGGCGAGCGCAAAAGGGGTCGGCCACGGATGAAACTTTACCGACCAAAAAACCCCGACCTCCTTGTCCAAAAGGGGGGCGCCAGAAAACGTGGGGCGTTTTCTCCCCAGGATAACTGCAAAGACTTTTTCGGTGAACCGTGGAAAGATTTGATTCAAAGGAACTTGGATCGGACCGGCAGCGACAACACCCCATACATGAATGAATTAGGCATAGTAGGTATTCAGTTGACTCAAGTGATCGGTGAATCTGGCAGGTCCAGGGGCATTTATGCCCCTTTTCCGCGAAGCGGTATTAGGCCCGTGCTTTAGCACGGGTAACACGACCAAAACCTCCCATTCCCCCCGCGTCCCGACCGCCCCCCGCGTCCCGACCA
>JANXQG010000443.1 GCA_025356915.1 Planctomycetota bacterium
CCTTGTTTGTCCTCCTTTGTTTGAAAGGAGGTGCCCGACAGGGCGGAGGATTTAAAAAACTGGAGCGACCATAGGTTGCGAGTATTATTTGGAATGACGTTTCCCATGTTACCGACCAAAAATAGTTCTTCACCAATCTGATGTGTTTGTTTGCTCTGCAGAATATATGATGCAGTGTTGGTGGTAAAAATATATTTTCATGCGGTGGAGGTGTCTTGAATAATCCCGGTTCCCATAAATGATTTTGATTGATGGATAGAATCAGGAGCAGCATCCATCGCCCCGTGGGCGATGGATGCCTACCCTACCGATGAAAGGAATGAAGTCATGGCACGATCTACAATCGCCGCCCTGCTGCTGGCCATCCTGTGCCCGGGCCGACACGCCTCGTCGGCGGAACCAACGAAACTCACCTTCGACACTTATTCCGGCTATTTCGTATCCAATCAGTTCGAGCCGATGGCCCGCAAATCGTTCGTGGTCATCAGCGACCAGGAGCAGTTCGACAAGGTGTTTGGCGTGGCGTTTGTCATGGGCGACAAATCCCACCGGCTGCCCAAGGATGCCTTCAAGTCGCTGATGGTGATCGCCGCCATCAAGCGGGGAAGAGCTATGTGGGAGTACAAAGTGGAGGGCGTGACCATCAAGGACGGCGTGGCGGAACTTCGCTACACGACGACCGCAACAAAGAGCGACACAGCCACGTTCGCTTGCCCGCTGATCGTGTCGATCCCCAAGGGCGAGTACAAGGTAATCCAATTCGTGGAAAACGGAAAGCCGGTGCAGAAGATTGAGATGGGGAAGAAATGACCTTCACCCCGATGCAACAATACCGCCCCTGTCGGTTCCTGGTTCTACTGGTCACGTTGATCCTGCTGCTGGTCATCCAGCCAATGGTGTGGGGCTTTTCCAGCCGAGGTCCGGTCGTTGATGCCCTGCACTCACTCGTCTTGGTTGCCGCGATCTTATCGCTTTCCGAGGGGCGGTGGCCGAGAGTTGCGGCCCTGATCCTGGGAGTCCCCGCTCTGTTGGGAAGGTGGCTGGCCTACATGCTCGCCAGCACCGGCGAGGATTTCCTCGCCCTCAGTGACCATTTCATCGAAATCCTCTTCCTGGCATTCGTGGCGGTGATGATCCTGCGGGCGATCTTCATGCAGGGCAGCGTATCACTCGACAGCATCTTCGGGG
Source organism: Planctomycetota bacterium (assembly GCA_025356915.1). GTDB lineage: Bacteria > Planctomycetota > Planctomycetia > Pirellulales > Thermoguttaceae > JANXQG01. Next base: position 1,189 of record JANXQG010000443.1, read on the forward strand.
CGGTCTGTGCCTATCTGCTTTTGGGGATGGCATGGGGATCGGTCTATTCGGCCATTGAAGTGTTGCATCCGGGTTCGTTTCACGCGACGGGAGCAATGGCCGATGCCTTGAAATCGACGGAAGCACGGGGGCCGGTCCTGGATTACTACAGTTTTGTGACGATGACCACGGTAGGTTACGGAGACATTACCCCGGTGTCCCCGCCTGCCCGAACGCTATCCTGGTTGGAAGCCATGATGGGCCAGTTCTACATCGCCGTCCTGGTGGCGGCACTTGTCGGCATCCGGGTGTCGGCGGGGCTGCTCAGGAAGGATGGCAATTCGAGTCCTGGAAAGGACGGCCAATGACCGACCACGACGCATACGACGAGGGCTACGATGCCTACTGGGATGGCGTGGACCGCGAGGACAATCCTTACGACCAGGAGAAGGAGCCGGTGAAACGAAGCTCCTGGGAAGAAGGGTGGCGGGAAGCCCGTAAGCACGATTATGATGAAGACGATTGACAGAACAAACAAGGCACCACACCATGAGCTGGAATGGGTCTTCACCAACTACAGCCGCTACTTCGATGCCGTAGTCGGCGACGGCCTCTACTTCAAAGCTCCCTTCATTAACTTCTGCACCGAACATCACAAGGATGTCGTGGTGGTCCTCAAGGGCGACCAGCGTTTGCTGCTCCAGGACGCCGAAGGATTATTCACCCAAAGAGCCCCCAACGGCCAATGGACCGAACGCCGGCGAACCGTCCAGTACTGGGACGAGGAAAACTTCACCTCCGCGGAGGGCGTGTCCAAACCGCTGCGGGTCTTGCACACTCTGGAGACCGAGCACTGCCGAGAACGCATTGCCGGGCAGTGGAAGGAAAGGGACAAGACTTCCTCCTGGTATTGGGCGACTACGTTCAGCAAAAAGCGGTTGCCCGCGCGGGACTATTGGCACGCGGGCCATTGGCGCTGGGACATCGAAAACGGTTGCTTCAATACAACATCCACCCACTGGGGCCTGGACCACGTTTTCAAGCACGAACCGACGGCCATCGTCGGAAATGGAACCGCCCTCACGGCTGGTGAAGGTGACCGAGACCGGGGACGTGATCTACGAGGCCGAGAAGGACGCCTGTCGCGTCTTCCCTGATCCGGAAAGCCCGGAACTGGCGCGGGGACCGAGCAGGAACTTCCAGATTCTCGATCCGCTGGATTTTGTGGCGGAGTTCACACAACACATTCCGCCCAAGGGCGCGCACCTGGTTCGTTATTATGGCTGGTACTCCAACAAGGCGCGGGGAATGCGGAGGAAGCAAGCGGCGGCGGCGGCGAAAGCCCGCAGGGAGTCGGGCGGCGGCGAGCCATCGTCGGCAGTCCAACCGTCGCCGTCGCGTGCCAGCCAGACCTGGGCCATGCTCATCAAGCGGGTGTACGAGGTCGATCCGCTTCAGTGCCCGAAGTGCGGCGGAGAGATGAAGGTGATCGCCTTCATCGAGCCGCGGGCACCAGAGCGCAGCGATGGTCGAGCGGACGTTATCGAGAAGATCTTGAAGCATTGCGGCCTGTGGCGGGAGTCCTCGCCCCGGCCTCCACCTAAGGAAGAGGGCCTGGTCTACGTCCCGGACGATGAAGGCGATGGGTGGTCGGACTTGGATTTTGTTCCCGATCCCGACTGGGAACACGAGCCGCTTTCAAGCGACGTGCCTTGGGAAGCGGCCTGCGACGCCTACGGCGACTCCTTCGGGTCCAGTTTCTAAAGGCCTGTCAACGGCTTCAAGCGCCAGCGGTCTGCGCCTGGGGTGCCATTTGCCACCTCAGGTGAGCCGCGACCCTCTATTTGTGCGGCAGTCGCCGCGTGAACCCGAGAAGATTCTTCTGTGAAAGCGTGAGAAAAGGCTTACAAGAGGGGCCCGGGGGGGTGGGCCCCTCTTGTTTTCCATTCCTTCCCCAGTTATACTCGAGCCTGATGAAAATTGAATTTCCTATCAGGCGGCCACGTGCAGCTACTGAGTTTTCAGGTTGATTTTCCCGCGTTCAAGAGTCTCGGAGTTCGCAACGATGGAACGATCTCGGACAATTATTGAGAATGTGCAAGGATTTCCCACCGCCATGATTCGTACATTGCATGGACTACACTTGCTGTTTGCATTGCTCGGGTTGGTTGTGATTGGAGGCTGTTCGGACGAGCCGAAGCCTCCTCCGCGATTCCATATCGATCCTCAGCAAGCGGCCGACGAGGCGATCAGGGCGTACGACAAGATTAAAGTTGACGGAATGTTGGATGCCAAAGAATTGAAAGCCAGTCCGCCGCTGCGGGAGCTGTTAGAGAACCTCAAATCGCGAAACCCAGGCCATCCCGATTCCTTGAATAAAGAGGATATTGCAGGCCGCTTGGAGGAATGGATCAAGACCCCGACGACGCTCCTGCCCGGCACTGCCGTAGTCTACCTTGACGACAAGTTCATCGAAGGGGCAACCGTCACTTATGAACCCGAATCGTTCCTCGGCTCCTCGTACCATTCCCATCAAGGGAAGACCGATGTCACCGGCATTGCCCAACTCGATCCAGAGCTTCCGGACTTTCCGGGCAGCATTTATGTGGGTCTTTATCGGGTCCGAATCTCCAAGAAGGTCGACGGCAAGGAGACGATCCCTGCCCGCTACAATACCGAAACGGAACTTGGCCGGGAGATCGCCACGGACATCCGCGATAGCCGTGGAAACCTGATGTTCCGGCTGAAGAGCAAGTGACCACACGCCGCAGAAGACGCGCACCCCAGTCGCAGTAAAAACATTGACCGGGGAGAATTATAGCGTTATACTTTGAACAATGGACGCGATAGTCATTGCCCCTTCTTTTTGTGGGCTTGTCGCTGTTCAACTCTAGGAACCAGGCAATGTCGGACTCTCGGCACAAGAATGCAGCCTTTACGCTGGTCGAGTTGCTCGTCGTCATCACCATTCTGGGTGTCCTGATGGCTCTACTTTTGCCGGCAGTGAATTCGGTTCGCGAGTCGATGCGGCGGGCCCAGTGCAAGAATAACCTCGCGCAAGTCGGGGCGGCCGCCCTACTGCACCGGACGGCGCAGCAGCACTTCCCCTCCAGCGGTTGGGGATGGGAGTGGACTGGCGATCCCGATCATGGCTTCGGCGCACGGCAACCGGGCGGCTGGGTTTACAATTCGCTACCGTATTGGGGACTGGACATGATCCATGATCTTGGCAAAGGGCTCTCCGGGGGCAGCAACGGTGCAGACCCGAACAGCCCCAAGGGCAAGGCCTTGGCGGAGGCGCAATCTGCGGTCATCCCCTTCTTGATCTGCCCCACCCGCCGCAGACCGATCTTGTATCCCTCGCTCTATTCCTCCTGGAATTCCGCTTTGCCTCCCGGGCTCAACAAGACCGATTACGCAGCGAACGGCGGCTCGGTTCTGAATCTGGGCACCGGCCCGAATCCCAGCGACAACTGTTTCGCAAAATACCCCAATTGTAGCTGGACCAACTCGGCCGATCAGACATTATTTACCGGCGTTTCTGGGGAGCGGAGCGAGGTTCAGCAGATTCCCGACGGCGACAGCAACGTGTTCTTTGCGGGTGAGAAATACCTCAACCCCGACCTGTACTACTCCGGAACGGACGGTGCCGACAACAGCAGTGCGCTCCAGGGCAACGACTGGGACGTCAACCGCTGGGTCATTTATACGCCTTTGCGAGACACGCATCGCGTGGAGACTTGTTCCACCCGTTTTGGCAGCCCACACCCCCAAGGCGTGCAGTTCGTCTTCTGCGATGGGCATGTGCAACTCTTGAGTTTTCAGGTCGATTTCCCGACCTATCGCAGTCTCGGGATTCGCAACGACGGCACGGTCTCGGATAGTTATTGAATCCACCCACAAGAGTCGCATTAGCCACTCAAGAGGCGTCGTGTTTGTGACGGTTTTCTCCCGCCCCCACGGCACTTTTTTTCATTATCTTTCACAAAAACTGGCTGCAAATGGCTTTTGCTCGTCTTCAACAGCATGTTTCTGTAAGTAGTTGCCCTTTAGGTGGTTACGGGTCAGGAAAAGTTGTCAGGAACCATTTGTCGTGAAGAAAGGCGATGTTGGTAGCCGGTAACTTGACAGGAACAGAGCATCTCGGTACGGTAAGGCATTGTGGTCTGATCAGTTCGTGCGTCGGCTGCGTCTGGAGAGCACATTACATTCCTGCGGACGGCCAAAAATGAGACTAATGGTTGTCGCAGTAGGGACGCCGGTTGCCCGGCGCCCCCCGCACAGATCCGTACGTGAGGAACTACCTCATACGGCTCTTACCTCGGGTAGTGACGATCAGCGTCGTCGCGCATTGCTTCGCTGCTTCTCGTACGCCCCACAATCCCATGCCACGCTTTCCCGGCTCTGTGTCCGGCGCGAGTAAGGTTCGAGTGGCGTTTCCCTTGATCGGTCCCCTTCCCTCCACGGACTCCGCCGCCGCCTTCAGGCCGGCTTTGTTCGCCCGCTTCTTCGGTACTATGAGACCGTCCGACTCCCTGGGAACGTACATGTCCGATGTGCGGCATGATGCCTTTCCGGACCGTCCCCCGCCTCGCGGCGGGGGA
>JANXQG010000499.1 GCA_025356915.1 Planctomycetota bacterium
ACGACAGTGCCATTCGTGTCTGACACGAATGGCACTGTCATCGGCGATCCGTTTTCGTAACGCCAGCGGCAGCCTTCAGTTACAGACGTTGGGGCGTTTCCACAAGGCGTGACGTCACCCGCGCGGACCTTCTCCATTGACAGTCGCTCGTGTGTTCTTGACAGACGGTGCGGCGTATGGCAAGATTTTGCTATTGCGGCGTGGACCTTCCTTGTCCTATCTTTCCGCAATTAACGAGACCTTCCTTGTTCGGCGATGCACTTGCCAAGGATCAAGGAAGGTCTCTATGTTTTCATGCTACACTTCTCCTCGCGTTGGCGCCAAGAGCTTTTCTCTGGTTCAGAACGCTTTCTTGCAGGCCGACGACCTGCCGTTTCGCGATGTCCTTACGGAAGAGGAAATCCAGGCGGCGTTTGCCGCCGAGGACGCCTGCTTCGGTGAAGACGAAGACGACATCTATACGCCAGCGCTCACTTTGTGGGGATGGTTAGCGCAAGTGATGCAAGCCGAGAGGGCTCGCTCTTGCGTCGCGGCGGTGGCTCGCATCGCGGCTTTGTGCGTGGCCCTGGGTCGCGAGCCCCCATCGCCCGATACGGGAGCCTACTGCCGCACCCGAGCGAAACTGCCCGAACGCGTGCTGCAGCGATTGGTGTACACGGTGGGCGATGGCCTGGAGGCGCGCGTGCCCGGGGACTGGTTGTGGCTGAGCCGGCATGTGAAGATAGCCGATGGCACAACGCTGTTGACTCCGGACACGGACCCGAACCGAGAAGTCTGGCGCGAGGCGTGGACGTAGTGACACGTCAACACCAGCAACGGCGGACCGACTTCCGCCGCGGGGAGCGCTTGGGCGAGGCCGATCACGTGGTGCTCTGGGAGCGTCCGCAGCGACCGGAGTGGATGGACGAGGATACCTACGCCACGATCCCCGAAACGTTGACGATACGCGAGTTGAAAGTCCACGTGGATGTGAAGGGTTTCCGCGTGCGGGAGCTGATCGTTGTCACCACGCTCACCGATGCGGAGCGTTACCCGCGGGAGGAGATCGCCAGATTGTTTCGTTTGCGCTGGCATGTGGAACTCGATCTGAGGAACATCAAGACCAGCCTGCGGTTGGACGATCTTCGCGGAAAGAGGCCGGAGACGATCCGTCGCGAGATCTGGATGCACTGGCTGGCCTACAATCTGACCCGCAAGGTGATGGCCCAGGCTGCGCTCCATCACGAGAAGTTGCCGCGGGAATTGAGCTTCAGCAGTGCGCTGGCGGCCGTCAACGGCGCGTGGGCGCTGGCCAGTGTGGCCGATCCATCCACGCTGTCTCTGCATGCCAAAACTCAGCACCTTGGCATCACTTGGTCCCTGGTAGGGCACCGCCCAAACCGTGTTGAACCGCGGGCGATCAAACGTCGCCCCAAGCCGCACAAGTTGCTGACCCTACCGCGCGAGGAGGCGCGGGCGAAGTTGATCGGCGGAAACACGACACGCTGTTAGCCAGCGTCGTGCTCCTGGCTCGCATTGATTTCTCGCGCAGGAGGTGAACTTACAGGTTTGACTCATGCTCCCAGGCCATCAGCCCGTGATACGTCGTACACAGGCCGTCGCTGAATCTGCGCGCCGACGCCCACCGTGCGCTTCCGCAGGCATGCCCGCACCTTCTTCTCACCCAATATCGTTCGATGCATTCGTACGCAACGCTACGCTTGCCGAGCGCCCATCACGGCCCTCGTCCCTCTCCCCTTGCCATGATAGATGTTACGCCGATGACAGGCCCATTCGTTCCTGACACCTTTTCCGACCCGCACGCTATGCGCGACGGAAGTCACGATTCAAGACCAAGCCACGATTAACCAGATACCTGCGCCGCGGGCATCGGTGCAACAGTTGCTCGACGCCGCGGGCGTGACGATGCCGACTGTCCTGCCCTGCTCAGGCAAGAAGGTGTACACCAAGAAAAAACTGCCGTCGGAACGGAAACCCCTTTAGCCAAAACAACTTACGTACGCAGATCGGCCTCGGCCTGAATGGGAAGATCCGCTTCAGCGCGCGGAACTTGAACGTCGTCCTAGCTGGCGTCGCCGGGAAATTCATGAAGGTACCCGGTTTGAAACCGTTCGGAATACTGTCGCCGATCCGCATTTATGGCCTTCGCCATCTCTTGGTTCTCCGAGTGCCTAGGATGAATCGTACCCAGGCATCCAGCCTCACACGGCCTGCACGACTGGCAATTTATCGACGCTTACATCTTGAGGAGATGTTTGTAGAACTCAATGGTAAAGAGCGGACGTCAACGGATGATATCCTGAAGTTGGTTATCCGGAAAGCTGGCTGCGCCGCGCGCTCCGCGAGCGGCCCGAGCAGTTCAAGCTGCCGCCGGAGAAGGCGGAAGAGAAGAAGAAGTAGGCCTTTGGAGTGCGGAGGCTCGCGGGGTACCCGCCCTGCGGGTCGGCTTTTTCAAAATGGCCTGGGAACGAACAACTTGTTTCCTTGGCTTTAACAAACACACTCCGTTCGCCTCGTGAAAAGCGAGGGCAAGCCCTCGCACTCCATAAGTTACTTCGCCTGCTTGATGCGGAGGATCGTGACCGAGCAGGCGGGGAAGGTGTGATTGAACTCGGAGCCGACGTGCTCGACAACTTCGCGCTGCGGCACGACATTCTCCGGATTCTCGAAGCTGTTCTCCGCGCCAAGGCTCTTGCCGCCCAGGACGATCGCCTCGGCCTTCGCGGCCCAGCGCTCTTGTCCTCGAAGGACTATCTGCGTCTCGATGGCCGTGTTGCTGCCGTTGACCACCTTGAGGATCAATTCATCGCCGTGCGCGGAGCGACCGGCCGAGGCGAAGAGCTGCGGGACCACCTTGCGCGTCACGTCATGGACCAACTTGCCATCCAGATAGCAGCGGACATGCGGTCCTTCGATGGCGATTTTGATATCGTACCAGCGGCCGGTTTCTATCTTTCCGTTGACGCTCGCCTCCGGCAGGCCGGCGCCTTCCAAGGCGTGGCGGCTGTTGCCCCAGCCACCGAGATTCCACCAGCATTTCTCCTGTGCACTCTGATTGGCGAACATGATAAGAAAACCTTCCGCGCCGCCGGTCTTGCGGGCTTTGAGCGTGAGGGTGTAATTGGTCCAATCGGCGCTGCCGGCCAGGGCGCGGACGCCCTCGCCCGGACCGGTCTGACTAAGAGCGCCGTGCCGCACGGACCACCGGCCACCGGTCACATCCCAGCCTTGCAAGCCTTGGCAAAAATCGGCGGCCAGGAGCGTCCGGCCTTTCTTCGTGACCTGGATATCCTTGAATTCGGCCTGTGTGGCCCACGTGCCGACGCCAATCTTTCCCGCACACAGGGAATCTGTCGCTGCGTCCGTCTTCTCCAGCGCCGCCGGCGCCGTCCGCTCGGCGCGGTTTGCCGCGAACATGGCCTGGACGTGATACGACGGCGTGCCGTAAGCGCGGGCCGAGTCGAAGACGATGGCGTTCGGGTTCCATGCCTTCCAGAGCGGGTGAACGAACAGCGGCGCATAGGAGGCCATCGCCACCACGTCGCCATTGCGTTCCATTCCGGTCATAAAGGCGGCTTCTCCGATGGCGGCGATAAGATTGCCGTTGCCGGCGCCCTGCGTGACCGCGTACTCGCCCACATAGACCTTGTGCCGGGCGCGGTCGTATTTGTCGTATTGCTGGTTGCGGCTGAAAAAGAAGTCGGGTGAGTTGTAGTAATGCTCATCCAGAATTTCGACGGGACGGTTCTTGGGCAGGCCTTGCCAATCGTTGACAACAAGCCGCACCTCCGGATATCGCTTCTTGATGGCGTCGTAGAACAAGGCGTAGCGCTCGTGGTACACTGGGCCGCCGTTCTCATTGCCGATTTCCATCAGCTTGAGATGGAACGGGGCCGGGTGCCCAGCTTTCGCCCGCATCTCGCCCCACTTGCTGTCGGCGGGTCCGTTGGCGTATTCAATGGCGTCCAGCGCGTCCTGCACGTACTCATCCATCTTGTCCATGGGAACATGGTCCTTATGCGCCATGCCGCAGTTGATGACGAACAGCGGCTCGGCGCCGATGTCCTCGCAAAGTTGTAGATATTCGTAATAGCCGAGGCCGTCGCTGGAGCGATAGCCCCAGAGATTGAAGTGTCCGGGCCGCTCGGCGATGTCGCCAATGGTCTTCTTCCAGCGGGCCGCCTCGGCAATGATGTCGCCCTCGACGAAGCAGCCGCCCGGAAAGCGCACGAAGGCCGGGTGCATTTCGGCAAGCATTTGTGCGAGATCCTTGCGGAGGCCGTTGGCGCGGCCCTTGAAGGTTTCCACAGGGAAGAGCGAAAGCGTGTCGAAGTAGATCGTGCCCGGCGACGCGGCCGAGACGACTAACCGGGCATTGGTCTCGGTGGCCGCGGACGTGAGCACGACCTCGAACTTCTTCCAGCCGGCTGCGGCTGCTTCGATCGTCTTCGTTGCAATGGCTGAGCCGTCGGGCTTCTCGATGGTGATCGTGAGAGGTCCGCGGAAATCGTCGCTGCGGACGTGCATCGAGAAGCAGTAACGCTTATCCTTCTCGACGAACAGCCCGCACGCCTGCGAGCGCGCGGCGTTCTGGAATCGCTCTGCCAAGCCGTGGGGCTCGTCGCTGCGCCCGTAGCGCACTCCTTTGAAGCCTTCATTGCAGATGCCCACTCGGCCCGCGGCCTTTGTTATCTTCAGTTTCAGACTGGTGGGATTATTGGCATTGAGCGGGCGGCTCGTGTCCAAGGCAATCTCGACGTCATCGTCTGAGCCTTTGAGCAGCGTCCAACCAATCGGCGCCTTGGCATCCTCGAAGGACCGGTTCTGGACCATCTCCGCATACAAGCCGCCGTCGCCGGCCCGATTGATTTCCTCGAAGAAGATGCCGTACAGCAGCGGGCTGACCGTCACTCCCGGCTGATCGGCTTGAACGATCAGGCGGGTGTCTGGCTCGGCGGCAACTGCGGCCGACACGAGACCCACGAGGAACAAAGATGCAAAGAGGTTCAGACGCATGATGTCATGCTCCCAGAGAAAAAGCAGTGTAACTGTTCACGGGGTTCTTACCGTTATTGCGGCCACCGGAACCCCACTGGGGTAGCCCAATAAATATGATTTTCGTAGTTGTTCACGGGTCTCGGAAACACTCCGAGAATTCTTGTCCCGGACAGTACAAACTACAAACACGATTATCACTAAACACGATTATCGCTAAACGCGATCTTGTTGTCAACCCTCTGGCTGCGCCCGAATGCAGCGACGAGAGCATGGATCGCAGCAGCGCCGATTCGCCGGTTTCCTTGCCCTTGTAGGGACCGATGGCGGTGTCCATCACGCAGGCCGTGGCCAAGGAAA
>JANXQG010000517.1 GCA_025356915.1 Planctomycetota bacterium
GTGGCGTGTTCCGGCTGTCGCATATTTTCTAGTTCCTTGAACACGGCCAAATCGATCCAGAATCCACCGTTTTGGGCCGGAATGACCTTTACAACAGCATAGCGGCGGACCGATTGCAGCGTGCTTTCCAGCCGTTCGTAGGAATCGGCCGAGTCGTGATCCCACGGCTCCAGCAGCGTAGCACCTGGCTTGGGGAAGGTGTCGATCCGTCCGTTGATCAACGTGCCGCCAAGCAAACGGACCGGATCCTCGCGCTCGATGCGGAAGTAGTGGGAAACCACGTCGACGACCCCATCCCAAACCAACTCGTGATTCGCAATCCGAAGCAATACAGGATTGTCGTAGCTAATCGGCACCGGCTGGTACGGCAGATGCGCTTCGCTGAAGCAGCCGAGAAGGACAACCAACGGAAGGATGGCTGCAAGCTTACTGCGCATAGTCGCCAAAGCGTTCGTGAAAAGACAGAAACCGACCGCACCAAGGACTGGCGCAGAAATAATTGTCGCCTTTCGCTCCGCGAAAGTTGCGTTCTTTCGCGGAGCGAAAGACGACAATTGCGACACTTATTTCTGCGCCGATCCTAACCACCCCATCGAATGGGGTGGTTCACCGGCGTAGTTTCGCAGGAACAGACGATTGAAGCAAGGGCAGTTGGATGCTTCTAAAAAATTACTTGATGCCGAAGGCCGCCTTGAAGACATCGGCGATCTCGGGATGAAGGTCTGGGTTGATGCCATCGGCGTCGTAGGAAAGGCCCAGCGAATCAAGGTCGTGCTTCATCTGGACGGTCTCTTCCTGGGGGCTAACTCGCGGTGGCACAGAGCGAGACAACGGCGTCAGCCAGGCGTTGAGCGTGTGGCCGCCGTCGACCATCAGATCGTGCCCCGTGACATAGTGCGATGCGGCCGAAGCGAGGAAAATGACCGCTCCATGCAGATCCTCGGGCCGTTCCATGTAGCCCATGGGGGTCAACTCGCGGATCCGCTGCCGCGCGACCATCGGCGTGGAGGCATGCATCGGCGTGAGCAGGTAGCTGGGGCTGATGCAATTGACGTTGATATTATAGCGGCCCCACTCGGCAGCCAGCGTCTTGGTCATGTGGACCACGCCGGCCTTGGAAGCGTCGTACGAAGCGTTGCAGTTGGCAATGGTTGCCGACATGGAAGCGATGTTGATGATCTTCCCTTCAACCGGCATCTGCCGAAGCATCTGCTGGGCCTCGGCCTGCGCGCAAAGGAAAACGCCGGTCAGGTTGAGGGCGATGACCTTATCCCAATCGGCCTGATCCAGCGATTCATCCGCGCCCAGGATAGCGATGCCGGCGTTGTTCACGGCGATATCCAATCGGCCGAAGTGCTGGGCAATGCGGCCGACCATCTCCTGCACCTGTTCTCGCCGCGTGACGTCGCAGCGGACCCACAGGGAGTCTCGACCCAGCGAGCGGATTTCCTCGACCGTTTTCAGGCCTGCCTTCTCGTTGAGATCGACAATGGCCACGTCAGCGCCGGCCTTGGCCAGCGCGATCGCACAGCCGCGGCCGATGCCCACCGCGGCCCCAGTCACGAATGCCTTTTTTCCTGTTAGATCAAACAGCGATAGATCGGACATGATAGGTTTTCCTAATGGTTGTATTTCTTTTGCCCAGCAATAATGGCTGCCCGCGCCTGGGCCTCGGCTTGCTGGAACCGATCGAACTTGCACTGTTGCTTAATCTCTAGCGGGTTGTCGAGATTCGAGCCGGGCATGTCAGGACGGGGATGCTTGGTCAGCATTTCCTTGCCGGCCTGTAGAATCGCAAGCGCCTGAATGTATCGCGGATCGCTCTTGTTTGGAATACGTGCCAAGCAAGGGCTGATTTCCGGCCGTGTGAAACTCGCTTGCAGCATATCGCCGGCAACGTTCACGCCGGTCAGGCTGGCGAGCTTCTGGACCTGCCCGCCGTTGAGCGGACAGCGACCGTAGGCATTGTCGCGATACATGCCGCCGGCATACTCGGGGTAATACGGGGCATTGATGTCGATCCAGGTGACGATGCGGTCGAAATCCTCGCGATTGAGCTTGACCTCGCGGTCAATCTCTGCCTTGCCGTGACCCTTCACAAGAACTTCCGCCAAGCGGCTGACGTGCGATCCCCAGGTCATGGGCATAAGAACGCGGGCAGGCCCCGCCCCCACAACCTTAACATAATTTTTCCTGCGGAGTTCCACGTAGGAGGTATTGAAACACGAGTTGACATCCCCGGCCAAGTTGAGCTTTTTGCCTGCCTCCTTGCCATAATCGTGGCACGATACACAATTTCGGTCGAAGGCCGGCTGGACCTCGACTAGGTAGCTGAAGTTTCTCGCCGGACCGTACCAGGGCGTGAGCTTGCTTGGACTCCGACGCATGGCCAGCGGCGTGGTGTTACTGGCGACGGTGCCGAGTCGATACTCGTGGCAGCCGACGCAGCCGGCATGTTCGCCCGGCCGTGCGATCGTGCCGCTTCGCATCGACTGCACGAGCATGCCCTTCTCGTCGAGCAGTTGGAAATAAACGAACCTGTCTGCCGGCACGGCGAAATACGCGCTGCCATCGTCTTCGACGGGTGCGGTTCCGACGATGGCCTTATTGTTAAAGTCGTTCCAGGCCATGCCCGGTGCCTGCTGTCCAGTCCCGCCGTCCCAGCCGGGTTGTGTCCAGAAGCGTTTCTCGGGCGACTCCACGACGCGGAGTTGCTTGATGCTGCCCCGCTTGATCTTCTCCATGCCGGTGCCTTGATACACATTGGACACGTAAAAATACCCTTCCTTCTTGCTGAGATCGACGCGAGAGGGAATGACCGGCGGCCTGACCCGCGCAGCCAGCGGCCGGGGATTGAAGCACCCGGGAGCTTCAACATGGACCAAGATTTCGTTTCCGAAAACGTCCAGCAAGTAGATCCCCATCTGCTCGCCCTGCCCCGTCATGCGCGAGCAAAGAAAATAGTTGGCCGAGAGCGGGTAGGGGTTTTGGTATTTGGGTTGAATGCTCTGAAAGGTGTCGTAACCTCCGTGGCCGACTCGGCCGATGGCAGGAGCGGGCCAAGTCCGCAGTACCGGCTCGCGGCCATCCACACCCAACCGTCGGTCGAGAATCGCCAACGCACCCCAAGGGCGGTCGTGACATGACGAGAATGTGCAGATCACCTGCTCCGTGCCTGGAATGGCACGGGCTTCAAGCTTAGCCCCCGGTGACTCGGTGCTGTTACCGTAATACACCACGTGGTTGGTGCCGTCGGGGTTGGTCGTCCAAAGGCCCTGTGCGTCACCAAAGTTACGATCGACGTACTCCCAGCGATCGTAAATCACGCGACCGTCGGGCAATAACGAGGAGTGCCCCTCGTGCAGCGTGCTATGGCCAATCTGTTGAATGTTCGCCCCGTCCGCATCCATCGTGAAGAGGTTGCCCATGATGTGCCGGTTGCACATGCAGTACTTAGGCTCGCGGGTCGATGTGAAGAGAATCTGGCCATTGGGTAGGTAGATCGGATCGATGTCGCTGACACCTGGGCCGAAGGTCAATTGTTTCAGGTTTGTTCCGTCAATGTTGATCTCGTAGAGGTGGTAATCGTCTCGGGCGTCCAATCGCATGGAGAAGAGGATTTTCTTGCCGTCGAAGCTGACGTCGGGATCTCGCACCATGCCCTTGGACACCTCATGGATGGTCGTCACGACGACTGCGGTGGATGCGTTGGCCGCTTTGGTATCAGGGCCGGGCTGCGGAGCGGGCTGGGTAAGACGAATCATTTTCAGCGCACCACCGCCCCGGAAGCTACCCGTATTGATCTCGCCCGTCTGAAACATCGTCTCGGTGTTGTGATGGTCGGACGCATACTGTGCCCGCATGACAAATAGCAACGGCTGCTCGCTGAGCAGGGGGTTGGCCAGCAAGGCATCGCGTCGCAGACTCTCGAACTGCTGTTGAAGCTCCCCTACCCTGGGACCAGCCGCCGTTTTCATCTCGCCTTCGATGCGATCCAGCCTAGCCAGATACTGCTGCCCCTGGGGGTAGCGCACCGCAAAAGTGGCAATCAGGTCGGTAACCGCCTGCCGAACAGCCTGTCCGCCGACGAGTTCAGCCGCTCGGGCTTGCGGCGTTACGACCGTAGTCGCGCAGCACACTGCCATGACCACCGCCTGCCGGATCGATGGCATGGCACTCACAAGAAGGGGGGATTTCCACATTGCGGGAACCTTTGGTTGGTATTTTCGGCTCTTCCGGTTCTAGGAGCGGAATGCGAAAATGGTGGGGTGGGACAGGGTAATTCAGATACTATGAAAGAGCCGGGGTCTCCAAGAAAAGTACGCTTGGGAGCGAAGTGAAACGCAACCTTACGTACCTTTTTCCCAGGAGACCCCAGCAATGTTATACCTTGGTATCGACCAGCACAAGCGACAGTTGACCGTG
>JANXQG010000520.1 GCA_025356915.1 Planctomycetota bacterium
CGTTGCTTGGGGACGCTCGTGAAAAGATGCGGGCCTCGTACGGGCAGGTCAATTTCCAGGATTTTCAGAATTTGAGCGCGGAAGAACGTGAGAAACGCCTCGGCGAGATGCGCAAGAAGATGGAAGATGCCGGCAAAGGAATCGACGAGAAAGTCGGCAAGATCCTGGAATCCAAGCAAGTCGAGCGGCTCCATCAGTTGCAGTTGCAGCGCGAGGGTGCCATGGCCCTGAATCGCCCTGACGTAATTAAGAAGCTTGGTCTCAGCGAAGATCAGCAGGCGAAGGTCAAGAAAATTCAGGAGGATGCTCGTCCCAAAGCCCGGACCGGTTTCGATCCGAATCAGTCTACCGAGGATCGTCAGGCAGCGTTCAAGAAGATGCGAGAACAGTTTGAAAAGGCCCAAAAGGAGTGCCTCGCCGTGTTGAACGACGACCAAATGCTCGATTGGACGAATATGTGCGGCAAGGAATTCAAGTTCCCCGAGCGGGGGCCGCAGCGAGGCAACCGCACCCAGCCTACGCCGCAAAATTAAGGATATTCCCTCACCCCTGCCCCTCTCCCTGAGTACAGGGCGAGGGGAGCCATTCCCTCAATCCCTGCTCCCCCGCCCTACTTGGCCTTGGGTTTTTCGACCTTCAAGCACTCGGCGGCGGTGATAATTCCGTCGTGGTTCAGGTCATAGCGGGCGAACTCGGCCACCTTGTCCGGCGTCCAGTTGGTGGTGAACTCGGCCATGGTGATTTGCCCATCGCCATCGACGTCTTTTTCCAGGAACCAATCGGGCAATCCTTTGGGCAATCGCTCGTGGGCCGTGAGAAAACGGCTTGGCTTTCGTGGCGTTGGCTTGGTATCAGCAGGAGATGATGCCGACGAGGAGGCTGAGCCTGGGGAAGACACTGCCTGACCGGAGGGGGGAAGTGCCGTTATACTGGCCCCGACCACACTGGAGACTGCGGGCATCACGGACTTGCCTGCTGGAGGGTTGGAGGGAATGCTGCCTGAGATAGGAGGCGGAGGCGACCCAAACCCCATTCCTGGTGGTGACGTTAACCCCACGGCGGGTGTCAAACCGATTGGTGGCGAGCCAGCGGGACTTGTGGAGCCACTACCGCTCGTATTGCCTCTCGTCCGATAGTAGGACTCGTAACCTTGCATAATTTCGCGGATCGCCATGGGGTAATGTGGTTCCTTTCCCATCCGGCCAAAGATCCGGTCAAGCATGTTCTTGGCTTGAGCATCGCTGGCCTCGTCCGGATCGATCATCCCATTGCCGTTGGCGTCCAATTTTTTTAGAAAATCTTCGGTGCGAGCGATTCGCTGGGTGATTTCGTCGTTGGACATGGGGCGATTCTCGTCTCGCCCCCCGCCGTGACGTCCCTGGCCGAAAGCAAGCTGGGAAACTGACAGAACTCCAATTACAATAGAGGCTTTGGCGGCTGGTGACATGTGGTTTACTCCTTGGGGCGGTGCAGAGAACTTGCACCTATTCATTTTAACCCCAACGGGCCGAATTCGCATCGGAAAAAAACGAGACTTTTTTCTTTTGGCGGGGTTTATTATAGAGGCAACTAACGGCATCGGGTGGAAGGTCTGTCTGTGTAAGGTAGCAGGTACACTCCGTGTGCCGTCCGCCCAAGGCCAACGGCCACGGCAATCGGTGCACGGCACGGCTTTCACCACGGAGCGGTCGGCACACGGAGTGTGCCTGCTACTTTAGAGACCCAGTAGGGTGATGAGAACATGGATATTGGTGAAATGCTCCTCCGCACCCGCCTGCTGGATAGCAAGCAGCTTGAGCAGGTGCGCGCCACCCAAACCGAGGGGGTGCGGCTGGATCAGGTCGCGGTGCAGCTCGGGTTTCTCAGCGAAGAGACCGCTTTGCAGGCATTGGCGAAAGAAGTCGGCGTGGAGTTCATCGACCTCGTTACGGCCGAGATCGACTTGGATCTCCTGAAGGACTTCCCCCCGCGATTCGTACACCGTGAAATGCTCTTTCCGATCCGCCGCAGCAATGGCTTTCTGACGGTTGCCACGAGCGATCCATTCAATTTGTACCCTTTGGACGAGCTGAGTGTCGCCACGGGCCTGACCGTGGTGCCCGTATTGGCTAGCCGCGAGGAAATCGCCAAGCGAATCAAGAACCACCTGGGGGTCGGCAGCGAAACGATTGACAGTCTCTTGGCGCAAACGACCGACGACCGCATCGAACTCGATCAGCCCATCGACGACGATGCCGAGCTTTCGCAGATGGCCCAGGAGCCGTCCGTGGTGCGGCTGGTTAACGAGATTCTGCTGGAGGCGATCGAGCTGCGGGCGAGTGACGTGCATATTGAATCGCAGCACTCGGGCCTGCGGGTTCGCTATCGCATCGACGGCGTGCTTCACGTCCAGCCGATGCCGCCGGAGATCCATCGATTTCAGGCGGCCATCATCAGCCGTTTGAAGATCATGTCGCGGTTGAACATCGCCGAACGTCGTTTGCCCCAAGATGGCCGCATTCAACTCCGCACGGGTGGCCGCGAGGTCGATATCCGCGTCTCGGTAATTCCCACCATCAACGGCGAAGGAATCGTCTTGCGATTGCTCGACAAGGGGGCGATGGAATTCAAGCTCGGCAAGCTCGGCATGGAGCCGGACCTCTACGCCAAGTTCCGAGAGTTGATCCAGTTGCCGCACGGAATCATCCTGGTCACCGGCCCCACCGGTTCCGGCAAGAGCACGACGCTTTACAGTGCGCTGTTGGAAATCAAGAGCGACGAGACCAAGATCATCACCACCGAGGATCCGGTGGAATACCAGTTGGACGGCATCAACCAGATCCAGGTACACCCGAAGATCGGTCTGACGTTCGGTACGTCGCTGCGGAGCATCTTGCGCCACGATCCGGACATCATTCTCGTGGGCGAAATCCGCGACTTGGAGACGGCCGAGAACGCGATCCAGGCCTCACTGACGGGCCACTTGGTTTTTAGCACGCTGCATACCAACGACGCGGCGGGTGCCTACACGCGGCTGGTCGACATGGGCTTGGAGCCGTTCCTGGTTTCCAGCACGGTCGAGGCCGTCATGGCCCAGCGACTGGTCCGCACGCTCTGTAAGCATTGCAAACAGCCCTACCATCCGGCCGACGATGAACTCCCCGCCGACTTTCCCCGCGATGCCTTGGGTAGCAATCCGCTCTATCGGGCCGTGGGCTGCCGCGAATGCCGCCAGGTGGGTTATCGCGGCCGTGTCGGGTTGTATGAATTGCTGGTAACCAGCGAAGAGATTCGCCAGTTGTCGCACGAGCGCGTCAGCAGTTGGGCCATCCAAAAGGCGGCGGTCAGCCGCGGCATGCGCACGCTCCGCGATGACGGCTGGGTGAAGGTTATCGACGGGCGGACCACGGTCGACGAAGTATTGCGAGTGACCAAAGGCAAAATCGAGGCATAAATGCCTGAATTCAATTACACGGCGCGCGACCAGTCCGGCCAAAAGGTAACTGGCACGCTCACGGCGGCCAACCGCCGCGAGGCGGCCGCCTCGTTGGCGGGACGGATGATTTTTCCGCTGGCCGTGGATGACGCGGGCGCCGTGACCGAGTTCGCACGGGTTCGCCGCGTACCCGCGACACTGCTCTCGACGGCCTACGGCCAGTTGGCCGATTTGCTGCGTAGCGGAGTGCCGCTCTTGCGTTCCATTGAGGTCGTCGAAAAGCAGTCCTCGCACGCCGGGCTGAAGGCGATCCTGAGCGAGATTCACCGTCGCGTGGAAGACGGTAGTACGCTCGCTGACGCCATGGCCCGCTTCGAAAATATACTGGGCGAGATGGCCGTGAGCATGGTCCGTGCCGGCGGCGAAGGTGGTTTCCTGGAAGAGGCATTGGCCCGCGTTGCCCAGTTCACCGAGACGCAGGACGATCTCAAAAAGCGGACGATGGGTGCTATTGCCTATCCGGCTTTCCTGGCCGTGGTGGGCACGATCATCGTCGTGGTACTCGTCGTCTTCTTCGTGCCGAAATTTGGCGAATTGTTCGAGCGGCTGCGAGAAAAAAATGAATTGCCCCTAGTTACCGAATGGCTTCTGACCACCAGCGCGTTCATGCGCCGCTGGGGGCTAGTGGTTTTGGCCCTGCTGGTTGGATTCGGCTGGTGGATGCAGCGTTGGCTGCAAACCGAGGCGGGACGTTGGTGGGCCGACCGCTTGCGTCTGCGTCTGCCACTGGTGGGCCAGGTATTCCTCGGCCTGGCGGTGGCTCGCTTCTGCCGCGTCTTTGGCACGCTCTTGCACAACGGCGTGCCGATCGTTCGCTCCTTGGAAATCTCCCGCGATGCCGCCGGCAACCGCGTACTCGCCGCGGCGATCAGCACCGCAACCGAAAACATTTCTGCGGGGCAGTCCTTGGCAGGACCCCTGGGGGCCAGCGGCCAGTTTCCGCCCGTGGTGGTCGAAATGATCGCCGTCGCCGAGCAGGCCAACAACCTGGAAACCGTGCTCTTGTCCGTGGCCGACTCGCTGGAACGCCGCACTTGGCGCCGCCTCGACCTGACCGTCCGGCTGATTGAGCCGATTATGCTTCTGATTTTGGCGGGCGTCATCCTAGTTTTGGTGATTGCCCTGTTGCTACCCGTCCTCAAGATGAGCACGACCGTGTAAAATGACAGGGGGGGGAAGATACTCAGTATGCTTGTAGAAATAATCAACCATCCAGAGCCGTGGCTATTGCACGGGAAAGAATACAGAGAAATCGAGATCCCCAGCTAAGGACCGGCGAATCAATAAGTGTCGGGTTTTCGGAACGTACTCATCTCGCTCCGCGAGATGGAATGCATCTCGCGGAGCGAGATGAGTACAGTTATTGATTCGCCTTTCCCCCTTTCCCCCTTTCCCCCTTTCACCAACTTGGAGACTCCCTTATGAATCGCCCCTCCTCCCACCGCAAACGCGGTTTTACCCTAATTGAAGTCCTGCTGGTCCTCGTGATCCTGGTCGTGCTGGCATCGCTGGTGGTCGTTTCCTTAGGCCCAATCCAGCGTCGCTATAAAATTGATGCCGCCAAGGCCCAGATCGGTCTTTTCGCCACGGCTTTGGACACTTACCAAGTTACGGTCGGAACCTACCCTTCGAGTTTACAAGCCCTGCGGGCACGGCCGGCCGATCTCCCGGATCCGGACAAGTGGGACGGTCCGTACATCGACAAGGAAGTTACCTTGGATCCCTGGAACCATCCGTATCAATACAAATATCCAGGCGACCATAACCCCGACAGGTTCGATGTGTGGACCGTGACCCCTGAAAACCAGTCTCTTGGCAATTGGACTGAGGAGAAGACGAAGTGAGGGGGAGGAAATCTCAAATCTCAAATCTCAAATCTCAAATTTGCGATTCTCGTTCTCGGCCGCGTCGCGCGTTCACTTTGGTCGAAGTTTTGCTGACGATGGCGCTTCTGGTCATCATCTCCGGGGTAGCATGGATATCCTTGCAGCGGCCGTTGGCCCGCCAACGGCTGCTATCGGCTGCCGACGCCGTCCGTACCCAGTGGTGCCAGGCCCGGGTTGACGCGATGAAATCGGGCCATACTTACGCCTTCCGCTATCTGGTCCACGGCGACCGTTATCACCTTGGGGCGCAGGAAGATCCGCAGGTCGATTTCTCGGTGGTTGCACAAGCTTTGTCGCCTGACGAGGAAGCCTTGGGCGATGACCCACTGCCGCCGCCGGTCGACAAGACACTGCCGCAGGGAGTTCGTTTTCTACCTGCCGATGGAGGCGGCGACTTGGCCGCCATGGGCGATGATCCCGAGACCGAATCGGCGGGGGAAGGTAGCGACTGGTCCGATCCGATCTACTTTTTTGCCGACGGCTCCACCTCGGATGCACGGCTCTTGCTTGCCGCTGATCGACATTCCGCGATGCGATTGTTGTTGCGTGGAATTACCGGATCGGTCACGGTAGACAACGTGACGGCCTTGACGCAGTAATGGAAATCCGAAACTCGAAATCCGAAATCCGAAACAAACGCAAAATCCAAATAAGAAATGCTCAAAACATTTTGGATCAGCGTAATGGGTTTACCTTGCTGGAAGTGATTCTGGCACTGGCTATTCTCGCCGGTGCACTGGCCGTTTTGGGCGAGGTCAGCCGCCTGGCTCTGCGGAACGCCGCCGGCGCGCGGGATCTGGCTCGGGCGCAACTGCTGGCCGAGAGCAAGCTTGCCGAAATCGCAGCAGGAATTACCACACCTCAGGCCGTTGAGAACGCGGCCTTTGACACCTCCAGCGAGTCGCTCGACCCAGCAGAACCCGCCTGGATCTATTCGATCAGCACGCAATCAATCGAGAACCCGGAGGAAGGGCTGATCTCCGTGCGAGTAACGGTCACCCGCGATCTGCCGGCCGGCCAGCATCCCGTAAAGTTTTCGCTCGTCCGCTGGCTGCCGGACCCCAATTACACGCCACCCAGCCAGACGAGCAGCACATCAGTCTCGGGAGGAACCTAACATGCTTCCCCCTCGTCGCGCCTACACGCTCCTGGAAGTGATCCTGGCATTGGGTTTGGCCGTAGTGGTCTTGGGATTGGTGGGAATGGGCATCCATCTCCACTTGGCGGTGGCCGCAAAAAGTCGCGATCAGGTCGAGGAGGCCCAACTCGCGAGGGTCTTGCTGCAACGCATTTCCGACGATCTCCGCAATGCGATCCCATTTCAGCCTGCAACCTCGTCCGGCGATTCTAGTCTAGCCGATACCTCGGGCACTTCCGGCCTAGAAACTTCATCCGGCACGTCGGATTCGAGCGACTCGACGTCGCTTTCCGGTGGGATTTATGGCACGGCCCAGGCGATCCAGATCGAGACGGCGCGGCGGCCGCGGGCAACCCTCGCGTCCATGCAGGCTCAGACTGCCCGCGATTCCAGCCAGCCCGCCCGGCTCAGCGATATTCGCGTCGTATCCTACAGCCTCGGGGCGCCAAGCAGCGTCGATATGTCGAAAGAAACTTCCGCGTCCACTTCACTGAGCGGCCTCTACCGCCACGAGCAGGATCGGGCCGAGTTTGTCTACGGCTCGCAAAACGGCCAAGTCGACGAATCCAATCCGGCAACGGAATTGCTTGCCCCGGAGGTCGTCAACCTCCAGCTCACTTACTACGACGGCACAACGACCGGTGGCACGGCAACCAGCAGCACAACGACCAGCGACCAATGGGATTCAAATCAAACGGGCAAGCTGCCGGGTGCCGTGAAGATATCAATTTCCCTCCGCCGCGAAGCACCGAAATCGATGTCTAATGTTCTCGACAACGAGAGTCGGCCCGCAGTCGTTTACTCGTTGCTTGTCAGTCTGCCTAATGCGAGTGTGAATGCGG
>JANXQG010000604.1 GCA_025356915.1 Planctomycetota bacterium
GCCACCAGTATGACCATGGCCCCCGATCGGGAACCTGGGCTGCGCCGGCGACTTCTCAAACCAATCGAGCCATTCATGAGATGCCTCTTTCACTGATGATTCATGACGACCGTGGCGGTCACGCTGTTGATCACCTTGCCGACCACGAAGGGCGGGATGCACAGGTTTGAACTGGTAGGTGCGGCAATCGTCACGGTAATTGGCGTGCCCGGCGACGTCCAGGCCGTCACCGTCGGCGCGATCGTAACAGTGCCGCCGGAAACCGCCAGTTGCGAAAGGACGTTGTTGGCGACTGCGGTCGCTCCGGCAGAGGTCTGCCCCGGTGCCGACGCCGATCGAGCGCATTCATAGGACGCCGTGGTTACACGCTGCTTGAGAAAAATCGCGTTGGTGGTCTCGATCGCCCCCAACCCAAAGGTCACCAGGATAGGCAGGCAGACGGCCAGCTCAACGGTGGCGGTACCGAATCGCTTTCGCGTAACCCGACTTAACATTCGGCGATGGAAGGTTGACACGGTCTCTGTCTCTTAACCATGGGATGTCTTGAATCTCGTAGGGTCTCCTTACTGAAGTCTAGCTCACAAATCGCGGGGTGTCATGCGAAAATACCACACTTCATGTCTTGTATCTTATGGGGGGGTGGGGGGCGTGAATGAAGATCATTCCTCAGCGGCATGAATAAAGTCCTGCCAGAAGAACATTAAACGCTTCTGAAGGAACCGCACACTGCATCGTGACGCTGGTTATGCCCAAGAGGAACAAGCAATGAAACGCTATTTCGAGTTCGTCGGAGGAAGCTCTTCCAAGTTCTGGGAGATTTCCGTCAGCGACAAGACAGTTACCGTTCGCCATGGGCGAATCGGCACTGATGGTCAGACAAACGTGAAAACCCTGACCGATGCTGCGGCAGCTACCAAGCATGCCGAGAAGCTCATCAAAGAAAAACTCGGCAAGGGCCATGGCGAGAAGTCAGCCTCACACTCCCATGTTCGCTAGGGACGTGATAATTTGGTCCAATAACGATGTGATGGAAGGATGTTCCTGCTCGAACTGTTTGACCAGTGCCACAAGGTGACCGCGTATCGTCTCCCGATGCTCGGCCTTATCTGAGTCTTGAAGCTGCTGCTCTAGTTCGTTAATCAGGCTATTGATGTGATCCTTGACAGGAGCCGCTTCCGGTCCAAGGGCACCTAGCTCGTAACGGAGCTGGTCCAACGTCCTTTGAAGGTTTTCCTGTTGCATAACCGTCGACTGCCTCGTTTGACCGTACTGGTTGGCTTCGTCCATCGTCGTACTTCCTCAAACTACGACCGCATCGATAATACTAGGCGAAACGAATCGGTTAGTCAAGCGTACCGTAGCGGCCATCAAGCGATGGAGTCGCTGCTGGATCAATTGGTGGGCCTCCACCCTACTTCGGACTCCCCAGCGGCGCATGGACGCCGCGCATCGCTGAGCCTTGTCCGCCGACCGCCGAGGCGTCGTTGGCCCGCGAGTCCGTCAAGACAATGCCGATGAAAAGACTCACGAACAGCAAGCAGCCGACAAAGATCATCGCGTTGAAAGGGCGATCCCAGAAAAGGTGCATGAAAAACAATATCACCAGCGTAGCCTTGGCACCGGCAATGGCCAGGGCCAAGTAAAGGTTCAGGTTGCCAAGATCGATCTGGGCCGCAGCCACGGTTGCGCCCGTCAGCAGTAGCAAGGTGCCGAACACAGCGGCCAGAAGCCACAGGGGCACGACATGCCCCAAGGCGGAATGTGCGGAATCGTGCATCGTGGAGGTATCTACTGGATGTTGGGGCATGGCGATTAAGCTCACGAAATCAGGTGGAGAAACGGAAGCCAGTTCTAATGGTCAAGCTGGAAAGCCTGACGTACGGGGTTAAGCTCACGAAATCAGGTAAAGAAGTGGAAATAAGAAAATCCACACCAGGTCAACTAGATGCCAATACAGGCCGACGAAATCGACCGGGGCGAAATGGCGAGGGCCGAAAACCCCTTTGCGGGCTTTGCTGATCAACCAGGCGATCACCATCATGCCGCCAATGACGTGGACACCGTGCAGGCCGGTCATGGCGAAG
>JANXQG010000648.1 GCA_025356915.1 Planctomycetota bacterium
GCCCAGGATGGCGCTTGCGCCAACGAGGCCTACCTGGAAGTCCTTCAGATCCCATAGAGCCGTGATGTAGGAATTGGCACCGTTGATAACGGCCGTGTCATAGCCAAAGAGAAAACCGCCTGTCGCCGCGACACAAGTGGCAAACAGAACGAAAAGTAAGGAACCGCGATCGGAGTTCAACATAATACTAACCCAAGGAAAGTTCGCCAGGGTGGACCGTGCCGGCCCACCGACATCTGGCTTATTCTCTCAGCCGAACAGGGTGGTGTCAATATCCGCTCGCGATACCTCCTTGAAAATCTCCTCCTTGAAAATCTTGCCACGCGCACGAGGGGGACGACATGTATTCAGCCAGCACGTACAATGGATACCTGTCGTGACCATCTCCGCTGGCTATTTTCATTTTGAATCTTCCCGCTTTGCAAACAACTTCATCCTTTATCGAAACCCGTGGTCTGTCGCGTCAATACCGCGTCGGCCCGGCGGAAATCCAAGCACTGGCCGATGTGAATCTGCATGTCCAGCAGGGACAATTTGTGGCAGTTCTCGGTGTGAGCGGCTCGGGGAAATCGACTCTGCTGCACCTGCTGGGCGGATTGGACACGCCAAATGCCGGCAGCGTGTGGGTCGATAATCGCGATCTGGCGACCATGAGCCGGCATCAGCGGACCATCTATCGGCGAACCATGGTCGGCTTCATATTCCAGTCGTATTATCTTGTCGCCAGCCTCACGGCCGCCGAGAATGTCGCTTTGGCCCTGACCTTTCAAGGCGTCCATGGTGCCGAGCGGACTCGCCTGGCCGCCGAATCGATCGATCGAGTCGGCCTGGGCCGCCGAGCCTCACATCGCCCCAATGAACTTAGTGGCGGCGAACAGCAACGCGTCGCCATCGCCCGTGCGATTGTCCATCGGCCACGGCTGCTGCTGGCCGATGAGCCGACAGGCAACCTCGATCGCACCACGGCCAGCGAGGTGATCGGTCTGATCGACGAAATCCATCGTGAGTTGGGCACGACCGTCGTCATGGTCTCGCACGACGAAGAAATGGCGACGCGCGTGGCCGATCGTCTGCTGCGGTTGCGCGATGGCCGTCTGGAACCGGAGGGAGGCGTCGCTTGATAAGAGCCTTGAAAATCGCCGGCCTAGCGATCAACGGACTGCGGCGATCACCGCTACGAGTGACGCTTACGACGCTCGGCGTAACCTTTGCTACGGGTGCTTTGGTAACCATGATCGCCCTGGCCTTGGGTGTGCAGCGGCAGGTGGAAACGCCGTTCCGCGCGCTGTCACTTTTGAACAACATTCAGGTCAAGCCCAAAGAGCCAAGCAGCACCACAAAGCCGCCTCCACTGAACGACGAAGCACTGGCACGTTTGGAAAAGTTGCCAGGCGTGGCGGTGGCCTATCCCGATGCGCACGTCAAAGGCATCAGGATCCGCTACCGCAATAAGGAATCCACAGCCATTGGTCTTGCCTTGCCGCGAGAAGCGTCTCTCTTGGGCGTGGCCGACGAACTCCTCGTCGCCGGCCGATTATTCGAGGAGGGCGATCAGCCGGAGGCTATCCTGGGCGTACAACTTGCCGACAGCCTGGGCTTCAGCACTCCCCAAGATGCTATTGGGGCCAAGATCACCGTCGAGGCCGCCGGCCTGATGCCCGAAGGGAGCAGCGAATTCTCCTTCCGCCGCAAGCTACTGACGGTAACAATCGTCGGCATTTACCGTGCCCCACCGCTGATGCCGGGGTCCGCTCAGCAGGGTATCTTTTTGCCCGTCGAGTTGATGAAGGAGATTCCCGGCATGTACCTGGAGGCCGCCATAAATCAGTTGAAAGCGGGCGGCAACCCGACGGCCGCCGGCTATGCCAGTGTCACCGTGCGTGTCCGCGATCCGGCCTATCTGGACGAGGTAGAAAAGGAGATCCGGGCGATGGGCTATCACACGCAGGCTATCCTCAGCAAACTTCAGGATATGCGGCGGTTCTTTCTGGCGATTCAATTATTGCTGACGGTTGTCGGCAGCATCGCCCTGGCAATCGCCGCACTGGGCATCGTGAACACGTTGTTGATGGCGGTGCTGGAGCGTTACCAAGAGATCGGTCTGTGCAAGGCGATCGGGGCATCCGACGGCGATCTGTTCGTACTCTTTCTCACCGAGGCCGGAATCATCGGTTTCCTGGGCGGCTTGACGGGTATTGCGCTCGGCTGGCTAATGTCGTGCGGCATGGAGGCCGTGGCCTCGTTTTATGCCCACCGGCAGGGCATTGCCGGCCGCTTGGATCTTTTCGCCTTTCCTATCTGGCTCATGGCCGTCTCGATCGCCTTCTCCGTCATTGTCAGCGTGGTGGCAGGCATCTATCCCGCCTTGCGAGCCGCGCGGGTTGATCCGATCCGGGCACTGCGATCGCACTGACAACGGGAGGATAAAGGGTAACCGTTTAGTTTTCAAACCACGGAGTTGTTCTTGGACCATGCAAAATTGACCTCCGCCTCGCTCAAACCGGAACACTGCCCAAAAGTCGTGCTTTACGATACGTCGGCCAGTGCCTGGCAATCGTTCACTTGCCCCTGCGAGATCGTTGAGACCTGTCGTCACGACGAGGTGATGGACTGCCTGCGGCGTGTGGAACAGCAGGTGGAATCGCGGGGGCTTCATGCTGCCGGATTCGTCAGTTACGAGGCAGCTCCGGCCTTCGATCGCGCGCTGAGCGTCCGCGATGCCCCAGGTTTTCCGCTGCTGTGGTTTGGGCTCTTTCCTGACGTGGAAACGATCGCTCTGCCGTCGCATGTTACCCCGGCAGAAAAGTTCGCCAGGCTTTCCAGTGTGACAAAACAGACAAGTCCGGCTGGAAAGCCTGACGTACGTGCGTTGGACTCGACATGGCTGCCTTCGGTCACCGTCGACGAGTACACCGCAGTCATCGGCCGGCTTCGTGACGCCATTGCCGCGGGCGAAACGTATCAGGTGAACTACACATTCCGCATGAAACAGGCGGCCAATCGCGATCCGTGGCATCTTTTCGAGAACCTCGTTGCTGCCCAGCAGCCTCCGCATGCCGCTTATGTCGAGACGCCCGACTTTGCAATTTGTTCGGCGTCGCCTGAGTTGTTTTTTGAACTTGAAGGTCGGCGGATTGTCTCACGACCCATGAAAGGCACGATCGCCCGCGGCCGCTGGTACGCCGAAGACCAGTCCCGGGCTGCGGAGCTTGCTGCCTCCGAGAAGAACCGGGCAGAAAACGCCATGATCGTCGACATGATGCGAAACGACCTGGGCCGGATCGCTCGGGTCGGCAGCGTGCAGGTGAGCCACTTGTTTCGTGTCGAGCGTTACCCAACACTCTGGCAGATGACTTCCTGCGTGTCGGCCGAGACCAATGCTGGGCTGCCCGAAATCTTCGCCGCGATGTTTCCTTGTGCATCGATCACGGGTGCTCCGAAAGCGAGTACGATGCGAATCATCGCCAAGAATGAAACCGAACCGCGGCGGGTCTATACGGGCAGCATCGGCTGGATGGCACCGGGCCGTCGTGCCCAGTTCAACGTGGCTATTCGCACGGTGCTCATCGACAAAGCACGCCATGAGGCTGAGTATGGCGTAGGTGGCGGGGTTGTCTGGGACTCGACGCCCGAGGGCGAGTATGAAGAGTGCTTGCTGAAGGCCAAGATCCTCAGCACCACGCAACCGGAGTTCTCGCTCCTGGAGACGCTCCTCTGGACACCCGCCGACGGATACTTCTGTTTGAGCGAACACCTGCGACGGTTGCGAGAATCGGCCGAATACTTTGCCTTTCCCCGCTGCGATGAGAACGCGGTGGAGGAATTGACCACCCTGGCCGCGAGGCTGCCGGCCGTCTCACACAAGATCCGCTTGCTGGTTGCCCGCGACGGCAAAATCTCTTGTGAAGGCGAGCCGATCCGTGCGGGGGAGTTTCCGGATCCGATCCGATTGGAGTTGGCTGCTGGGTTAGTCGATGCATCAGACGTGTTCCTCTACCACAAAACAACCCATCGCTCGGTCTATGCGGCGGCAGCGACCGGTTGCCGCGAGGGCGATGACGTGCTGCTCTACAATCAACTGGGCGAGGTTACGGAGACCGTCCGAGGCAATATCGTGGTGCGATGCGGCAAGGATATGTGGACGCCGCCGGTATCTTGCGGCCTGCTCGCGGGGACTTATCGTGCTAAACTGCTGGCTGAAGGCCATATCCGCGAGCATGCCGTTCCGCTGGAAATGCTTCCCGATTGTGACGAGTTGTTCTTCATCAATTCCGTGCGGCTTTGGCGGAAGGCACGGATTATCGGTCCGCGAGACGCTCGATCCGTTGCAGTAGGGCTTCGGGCAAGAGTTGGGTGAATAAACAATTCCCCGAACCGCCACGTTTTCACGCCCCCGCCCCGATGATAAAATCAAACTTTGAAAAAGTCCCTCTCATTTCCCAATCATCCACTATTCACCTTTCACTGCCCACTCTCATGCTTACGAACATGCCCATTCTCGCTCTTTCCGCCATACTGCCAGGTCAAGAGGCGGACATTTTCGTACTCATGACCGTGAAGGAGCAACTCACGACCCGGGAAGGCAAGCCGTATTATCGGGTGGGCTTTCGTGATGGTGGACGCGAGGTGGCGTTTCCCATCTGGGACAATTCGCCATGGGCGGCCGAGTGCCGCGACAAGTGGACGCCCGGAACATTCTATAAGGTTCGCGCCGTCTATCGCGAAACAAACTATGGCCCACAGCTCGATCTCCGCAAGATCCGCGAGGTCTGTGACGCCGACGCGGCCGACGGATTCAACCCCGCAGTCTGCCAGCCGCAGTCGCGCTATGAGCCGCAGCGGATGTTTGAGGAGATGCTGCTGATCGTCCGCGAACGGATCATCGACACGGCCCTGAAATCGCTTGTCGAGAGAATTCTTATCGACAACCGCGATGAATTGCTACGCATCCCTGCTGCACGGCATAATCATCACGCCTTCGTGGCCGGATGGCTGGAACACACCTTGAGCGTGACGCGGACGGTGATCTACTTAGCCGACAAGTACGCCGAGTATTATGACGAGTTGGAGCCGCCGTTGGACAAATCGATGGCCGTGGCTGGCGCGATCTTGCACGACATCGGCAAGCTTCGCGAGTTAGAGCAACGGCCCACCGGCACGGTCTACACGGCAAGCGGTTCATTGATCGGCCACTTGCTTCAAGGCCGCGATATCGTTCGCGAGACGGCGTCCGTCTGCCCTTTGCCGCCCGAAACGCTCTTGCGGCTGGAGCATTTGATCATTGCCCATCAGCGACTGCCCGAGTGGGGTTCACCCAAGCCACCGATGACGCCCGAGGCCCTGCTTGTGCATTATGCCGACGACATCGACGCCAA
>JANXQG010000003.1 GCA_025356915.1 Planctomycetota bacterium
TGCCGGACGGATTGCCAATCCGTCCTACGGCCAAGTCCGACACTTATTGAAGCGCCGGTCCTCATTCCGCGAAGCGGCTCTTGGTCTTCGGCAGCATTTTACAGAGGAGTACGCCGCCAAAGTAAAGGATCGTCAGAGGACAGGCCATCAGCAGCAAGGTGTAGGGATCGCCGGTGGGCGCGAGCACCATGGCCAGGACGAAGATGATCAGGATGGCCATTCGCCACGATTTCAGATAGCCCTGCACCGTGATCAGGCCGATTCGCTCGAGGAAAAGCATCACCAACGGAAGCTGGAAGCTGATTCCGAACCCCAGCGGCAACAAGAGCACGAAGCTCATCCACTCGTTGATCCGCAGTTCAGGATTGATGTGCAGCATGTGGTTGAAGCTCAGTAGGAAGGCCAACACCTGCTTGAAGGCGAAAAAGAATGCCGTCGACGCCCCCGCTAGAAACAGCCCGATGCTTACCGGAAGAAACAAGTGTACGTAGCGTCGCTCGTGGTGATAAAGCCCGGCGGCCACGAAGATCCAGATCTGATAGAAGACCCACGGGCTGGCCAGAACCACTCCCACCAACATCGACGCCTTCATCCAGATGAGAAAGGCTTCCTGGGTACCCAGGGCGTTCATGCGGATTCGCGAGTCGTCGGCGATCGGGCGGAACAACACGATCTTCTTCAAACCCTGGGTCTCCACACTGCCGGACTCCGGGGCATTTTTCGGCAAAGTGTCGGCCTGGGCATGGGTCGGCAGTTGATTGGAAAGCAACGCCGGATCGATGGAAACGATTTCAAACGAAACGTGTTGGGCGGCCACGATCTTCTGGATCCGGTTCACGCCGGCTTCGTCATAGCCAGCTTCGCCAAGCAAGCCTTGTTGCTTGGGAGAAAGAGCCTTTTCAGTGGCCTCTATCTCATAGTAAGCCGTCAGGGCATTCTCCACGGGGGTGGTGATGAATACGACGACTTGGTCGCCAACTAGGAACCCCACGAGGCAGCCGACCGCCAGCCCGACGATCGCACGAAACAGACAGGTTCGTAATTCTTCGAGATGCTGCCCGAAGGTCATCGTGTTGTCTTGAAACAGATCGCTCTGGGCGGGAGATCGGGGCATGGAGCAATGCTCGTGAGGTAACAACGTCAAAGCTGGCAGGGCAGGGGGGCAGGCGGGTGAACGGGCGGGGGGGCGAAATAGCAGCCTCCCTACCGACGAATTCCCGACCAGCGTCAAACACCCTATAATACTTCAGTGGCAAGTGATAAGCAACCGGTGCTTCGCAGCCCCACCCCGTTAAGGGAAAAACCGATCGATGATCCCGCTTTATCCACTTCGTTTTCGCTTGCTCGTTCGGCGTTATCTTTGGGGTAGTCGTCGCTTGGAAACATGCCTGGGAAAGCCGCTTGGACCGGGTAACGATTACGCCGAAAGCTGGGAAGTCTGCGATCGCGGTGTGGACCAGAGCATCGTCGACCAGGGGCCGCTGGCCGGTACGTCCTTGGGCGAACTGGTCTGCCAGCGCGGTCCGGAGCTTTTCGGCCGCCACCGCCCGCAGTCGCATTTTCCGCTCCTGGTAAAGTATCTTGACGCCGCTCAACCGCTCTCCGTTCAGGTCCATCCCAACGATGAACAGGCGGCACGGCTGAATCCGCCCGACTTAGGCAAAACTGAGGCATGGTATATTCTGTCGGCCGACCCCGGTAGCACGATCTACGCGGGGCTCCGGCCGGGCGTTGATTGTCAGCAGTTAGTCGAAGGCATTGGCCAGGGGACTTGCGAGAACCTGCTGCACCACTTCCAGCCCAAGGCGGGCGATTGTCTCTTCATTCCCGCCGGAACCGTTCATGCCTTAGGCGCCGGCCTCTTGGTCGTCGAAGTGCAGCAGTCCAGCGATACCACATTTCGTCTCTACGATTGGAACCGTGTCGGCCCCAATGGCAAGCCCCGTCCGCTGCACATCGAGCAGGGCTTGGCGGTTGTTGATTTTCAGCTTGGGCCGGTCGATCCTGTGCCGAGTCAGCTTACCGATTGTCCCTGGGTTAGCCGTCTGGTGGCCTCCGACAAGTTTATCATGGATCGCTGGGAATTCGACCAGCCACGGACGATTGGCGGGGACGACCAATTCCACATCGTCACTGTTTTGCAGGGTGCCGTCCGCATGGAAGGCGACCCTCGGATCGCACCCTTGCCCCAGGGCGGAACCGCGCTGCTGCCCGCCAGCCTCGGCAGTGTCAGGCTTGTGCCGCAGCAGAGAACAGTACTTTTGGATCTATATTTGGGGTGATTTCCCCCTTTCCCTGTAGGCCGGAAATTCTTACAATTTGCGACCATTTGAAGTTCTTTCGGGGGATGGAGTTGCGCCTATGCGTTGGATATTGTTCATAACCGCATTGTCGATAGTGCTGCCGGCGTGCAGAGGTCCCCAACGCTTGGCCACGCCGAACCTTATCCCCCCATTCGGTTCCGTAGACCATCAGCAGGCCAGGGCACAGGTATTCGAGCCTTTTCCCGAGAACGAGCCTGGCCCGCCGGTTGTTGGCGCTCGGCCGCGAGAGTATCAGGATCCACGGGCGGAAGTCCTTCGAGTTCAGCCTCGAATAGGCGAGCCGATTCTCGCTCCTTGTCCACAAATGCAGGTACCGGGTGGTAACCCCACCATCGTAACCCCACCGCCGGCAATATACAATCCACCGGGAATAA
>JANXQG010000005.1 GCA_025356915.1 Planctomycetota bacterium
CCGACACTTATTGATGCGCCGTTCCTTAGCTCCTCACGCCGTTTGCAGCCGTGCGGCCAGGAGCGTGTTTTGCAAGAGCATGGTGATCGTCAGCGGCCCAACACCGCCTGGCACGGGGGTGATGCGGCCCGCGACCTGGCGGACAGGCTCGAAATCGACATCGCCCACCAGCCCCTTTTCCGTGCGATTGATTCCAACGTCGATTACCACGGCCCCCGGCTTCACCATGTTGGCGGTGACGAAGTTCGCCCGGCCGATGGCCACGATGAGAATATCCGCCCTGCGGGTGATCGACGGCAGATCGTGACTGCGACTATGGCAGACGGTCACCGTGGCATCGCCGCCCGGCCCCTTCTGCATGAGCATCATGGCGATTGGCTTGCCAACAATCTCGCTCCGGCCGACCACCACAACCTCCGCTCCAGCAGTGGGGATTTGATGCCGTATGAGTATCTGTTGGATCGCGTGCGGAGTACACGGCAGGAAGAGCGGGCGGCCTTGAACAAGGCGACCGACGTTCTCAGGATGGAACGCGTCAACGTCCTTGAGTGGAAGAACTGCGTCCAGAACGCGGGTCGTATCAATTCCCTTGGGCAACGGCAATTGCACCAAGATACCATGCACGCTGGGGTCGCTATTCAATCGACCGATCAACGCCAGAAGTTCATCGGTCGTGGTCTCGCCCTCAAGCCTGTGCAAATGGCTAGTCAATCCATTTTGCTCACACGCCTTCTGCTTGCTGCGGACATAGACCTGGCTAGCCGGATCCTCGCCTATCAAGACAGCGGCCAGGCACGGCTTCACGCGGGTGCGGCGAGTGAACTCGCTCACCTCGGCCGCTATCTCCGCACGGATCTTTTCGGCCAGCAATTTACCATCCAGGAGAGTCGCAGCCATGTGCTTGGGCGAACCTTTTCATTGCGTGGGACAGGTAGGTCAGGCTTTCCAGCCTGACAACAAACCAGACAAGGTCAGGCTGGAAAGCCTGACACACTTGATATTCTGGTGGGCAACCCCTACTAATTAAGGGATTGTACTACGTGAATCCGGCGTCCGCCACGATCGAACTTCACGAAACCATCGACCAAGGCAAAAAGCGTGTAGTCGCTACCCTGACCGACGCCTTGTCCTGCGTGGAAAACTGTGCCAACCTGCCGCACGAGGATATTTCCGGGACGAACCTGCTCGCCGCCAAACCGCTTCACGCCGCGACGCTGGGCATTGGAATCCCGACCGTTGCGGCTGGATCCTTGACCTTTCTTATGTGCCATATCAAAACCTAAATCGTTGCTATACTTAAGCTTATGACTTCCGGTTGCCAGCTTGTGCTGCCCACTCCACAGACCGGAAACCCTTATTTGTAGTAAAAATGGGAACAAAAGTCAACAGGGGGAAAGAGACAATCTTCGTAGAACGGAATTCATTCTACTCAATTGCTAGGAGGAACGGTCTTGTCCGCGGGTGGGAAAGTTTTCCACCAAACCCACTCGTAGGGTGCCCTCGACGGCGGGCCACCTGGCAACTCGGGTACCCCAGTGCGAACCTGGTTTTCCCTTACCCTATATTCGTCTCCCGGCCGCCAGAAGTTGATCTTCAAAACCTTTGTACGGATTTCACGAAACGGCGCAGTGCCGGTCTTGTTCTTGTAAGCAGCGTACTTGGCCAGGTCATCCGAAAATTTATAAGCGTTCGTCAGACCTTCGACATAGACAGAGAACCAGACGTTGTTCGGGACAACGTCCTGCCAGGTGGCAATGCCCCAGACCGTCTCACCAACACGAATCTCCTTGGCTGCCATTTGCTCCGAGGTAAGGAACTCACGGTTTTTATCCTCGCGGGCACGAATGGCAGGGAGAACAATGGGAATATACTGCTCGACGTAGGCTCTCGTGGAACCTTCCAACTCCTTCCGTAGCGCATTGTGGACTTCCAGCGTGAAAACCGGAGTAAAACGCGCCGGTTTATCCTCGGTCACCAACTTGTAAAGCTTGTCGTCTTGCTCCACGGAGCGAAAGACCTTGCCCGGGTTCGTCACCTGATAGACCATGTACCAGATTTGTTTCTGCTGCATGCGGGCATTTGGACCCGGAATATCAGCCCAAATCATCCGAATGGGTTTGTACTTGATCTCCAACATCCAGACTTCACGGCGGAACGGAACATCTTTCGCGAAATCGAAAGCATCATTGATGTAGAGCAATTCGGTTATGTCATGGCGTTCGACCGTTTCATCGGCACTGCGCTCCGGAATCACGTCCTGCATGATGCCTGGGGCCAGTCTTCGGAACGGCGAACTGGGAGTAATCCAAGCACCACCGGCCCCGATGGCGGCTGGAGCAGCGACCGCCGGTCGAACAGCCGCTGGCACAGTGGCAGCGGCACGGGGGGGAGCCACCACAGGCCTAGTGGCCGGTTGGGCCGATACACGATTGACCGCGAGACATGCCAGGGCGAGGATGGCCATTCCCAACCCAAACCGAAAGGGGTGATTCATGTGAACCTTCACTTCTAAGACGCAAAAAGAGCTGCAATTCCAATCTCTAGTATAGTTACTAACTTTTTGCGGCGTCAAGTTTGGGTATGCTGGAAGGGATGGAATAATGTGGCTCTTCCGGTTCTAGGTGCGGCCGTAGGGTGGGACGATCACAGCAACCCCCTCCCAGGGGGCATAAATCTTATGAACCATCCCAATAACAACAATCTCTCAAATTGAGTGTACGCCATGAAAATCGGGTCGCTTACTATCTCAAACCGTCTAACCTTGGCCCCCATGGAGGAGCATACCAACTTCCCCTTCCGTCTGCTTATGAAACAGGCTGGAGCGGGCTTGGTGGTCACCGAGCGAATCGACGCGGCCGACGTGGCTCGACGCGATCGTCGTGCCATGCGTTTGCTTTATACACAACCCTCGGAATCACCGCGAGCCGCGCAGATCAGCGGTGCCGACCCAGATATCATGGCTGCGGCAGCACAGGTTGTCGCCGAATTGGGATTCAATCTTGTCGACTTGAATTTCGAGTGTCCAATCCGGCGTCTGCTTGCCCGTGGTGAAGGAGGGGCATTGATGGGTTCTCCCGAGCGAATCGGAAAAATTGTCGATGCGGTTGTCCGTGCCGTTGCAATCCCCGTGACCATCAAAATCCGTAGTGGCCCGGACGCCGATCGGGAGACAGCCGTGGAAGTGACTCGGCGGGCCGAAGAGAGCGGTGTCGCCGCCGTGAGTGTGCATGCGCGAAGTGTCCAGCAGGCTTACGTCGGCGGGCCGGACTGGAGCGTGCTGGCTCGCGTGAAGCAGGCGACCTGCTTGCCTGTCATCGGTGGGGGTGGCATTCGCGAAGCTGACGATGCCGTGCAAATGCTCGCGGAAACAGGCATCGACGCCGTCGCCATCGGGCGCGGTTGCCTAGGCAACCCGTGGATCTTTCGTCAGGCCAGGGCGTTGCTCAGTGGCGGTGGGCGAGTCGCCCCGCCGAACCCGACGGAGCGCGGGCGGCTGATGCTGCAATTGATCGAAGGTGAGTTCCACCTTTACGGGCAACCCCTCGCACTGAGGCGTTTACCGCGTATGAGCGGCTACTTCGCGCACATGCTGCCCGACGCGGCATCATTTCGAGATGCGGTTCGGCAGGTGAAGAATCTTCCTCAGTTCCGCCGCACAGTGCGGCACTATTTTGGCTAGCCGACCGTCTTGCTGCGCGAGCGCCGCCGTGTGGGCTGACGAGCACTCCATTCCTTGGTCAGGGTCTCAAAAATCTCGGGCGATTCGTAACGGATGATGTTCTTGCCTTCGGGCATGGGGCCGATCAACCCGCGGAACACGGGTAGGCCGCGGAGGTTAAGGTCGGTGCTGCAATCATCGACGCCGACCTGGGAATGACGTTTGAGGAGTGCGTCGGCCGTATCGTAATCACGAGTGTGAATTTCACCATCGGCGCCCCGCGTAACAACGCGAAAAGTGTCTTGGTTCATCGTATTTGTCCTTCGTAAGGTGCCCATCCTTGGCGGTTGTCATCCGATAGATATAAGAAGCTGTCTCAAGAACGGGTACACAGGAGTCTCACTGGGTGCCAAGTCTCGAAACAGCTTCTAAGACAACTATCGGCATCACCCCTAGTCGGCACGAACACAAAGTAATTCGCGCGCCATAGGGAAACCAATCGCAAGAACCGGTAGATTATGCACGAGAGCCAGAACGGAACTGTTCGGTATCATCGGATTAGGATGCAATTGTGGAAAGGGTGGGACTGCGTCAACGTTGACACTGGATTTTACAGTTCTTCTGGGGGGCGGGCCTTGTCGCAGGCTAGAATGTCTTGTAGATTGGAGATTCCGCCTGGAGGGTAAGCGAATGGTTAGCGGTCTGACTCGAAATCAGATGCCCCGCAAGGGGTTGAGGGTTCGAATCCCTTGCCCTCCGCTTTCGTAACCTGCTGATAGATAAGGGGTTCCGGCGAGCATTCGCCGGAACCCTTTACGCCATTTTCACCTGCCGCAGCACGGTTTGTGCCAAAAGTGTGCCAAAACCGTCAGCCTTTGGGCGGCAGATCAAGATCCTCGGGAGCCGGCGTCTTCTGCTCTTCGGAGAAACCCTTCCAAAGCTCGTCGGCAATTTCATCGGCGTCCTGGGCCACGTAATACTTGAGCGTGGTCTCGATGGACCGGTGCCGCATGAGCAACTGTAACATGGCGGGCTTCACCCGTGGCGCCCAGCGGGTGCCGAAGGACCGCCGCAGGTCGTGGGCGCTGGCGAATTTGCCCGCAGACTTCTTGACGACGACCCCCATTAGAAGCCAAAACGCTCAAAAGCGCAATTGGCTACCTATATTGCCATGCTTACCTAGAGCGCGCGTTTGCCGTGGGGTTATGAGGGGAGTTGTGACCGCTTGAGGTGAATCGAAATGCCCTAGTTCGATTCGGTGGGCGTAGGGATTGCCGGGTTACTGGCCCACTTGCTCTGCGCTGCAAATCTTCGTACCGTTGGGCGTCCTAACGGTTCATGCACGGGGTCGATTGACTTCAACCGGACCTGACTCCCACTGGCACGCATATCGTTGTGCGATTCATTTAGCGTCACGCCTGGCGCATAACTCGTTATAATGCAAGCACTTGTGAACAATCCAGAAAGATTTTGTATAAAAATCGGCGACTTGATGCACTACTACATTAGTCGGCGACCACAACGCTTCAGTTTGGCCTCGTCTGTTCTGAGCGTCGGGCCGCTTGCCAGACGATCTGGGATACGATGATTTTGCAACAGCTACCGACTGACCTTGCTCAACTGTTGTCGCTCAACCAGCGGTCGCTGTACGCCTTCATTCGTGGCCAAGTCCGTACGCGTGAGGACGCCGACGACGTTTACCAGGAGACCACCGTCGTGCTCGTTGAACAGTACAATCCCGCTGAACCACCGGGCAATTTTTTTGCTTGGGCCTGCGGGATTGCCTGGCGTAAGGTTCTCGTGGAATACCGCAATCGTTCTCGGCTGAAACTTCTGGCCAACGAGGAACTTGGAAGAATCCTGGCTGAAAAAGTGGCGGCCTCGGTTGCTTGGGTGAGCCCGCGAATCGACCGGCTCCAGGAGTGCATCGCATCATTGAAAACCGAGTCACGAGACATCATCGAAGGGTTTTACTTTCGGGAAGAGAGCGTGACGCAAATCGCGGCGCGATTGGGCGTCTCTGAACCTTGTGTTTACAAGACGTTGACGAAGATTCGGAGGACTCTCCTTGACTGTATCGAGCGGAAGCTCCGGGAGGATGACTGATGTCCCTTTCTCAATTGGACCGTGAGCGAATCGATCAACTCTTGACCGCCCTTTACGACGGCCGGTTGGACGAAGCTGAATCCGCTCGACTTCTTGACTGGCTAGAAGAGCCTGAGGCACAGGACTTGTTCGCCAGCCACGCGATGCTGGATGCCTTCTTGAGCATGGCGTGTGCCGACCCTCAGGGGATCGCCCCGCTGAAGCCTGCCGTGCAAGGGTCCGTGGACGCACAGCCTGCGGAAAAAGGCGGTCCCGATGATCGCGCCACCTCCCCTGTCCCTGGCTTTCTCGGTAACCTCACACAACTCGGCGGCAGTTCCATGCCGACGCTCTGGACACTGTTGGTTCTGATTTCGGGCATGGTGCCGACGCTGGCGCTCGTCATTGTCCTGGCGATTCGCGGAATCCGTGTCGAGGTGAATCAGCCGGAACTGGCGGGCAGTAGCGAGCAGGGGGCAAGGAGCAAACGGCCACAGACAGCAGACACAAAAACGCCGCCTCGCCTCGCAGATGCACCGCACAGGGACGCGAAGAGTTCCGGCGCCGCGTCTTCCCCTGCATCCGCCCCCGCCCGTCTCGTTTACGCTAAGGACTGCACTGGAACGGCCAGCCGCCCGGCGCCGGGGTTGGCCAGGCCCTGCCCGTCGGGCAGACGCTGAGCCTGGCCTCGGGCGTGGCCGAGATCGAGTTCGAC
>JANXQG010000034.1 GCA_025356915.1 Planctomycetota bacterium
GAGATGGACGCGAGCTTCAGCCTGCGGGCCAAGGGGGATTTTCTTGTCGCCTCGGCGATGAAATTAGGCAACGTCGATTTCGTCGAAGTGACCTCGCACCGTGGCGGGCCATGCACCGTGAGCAACTACTGGGGCAAGCAAGGCGTCGATCTCTATCGGAACAACACCAAGGGTAAAACGCTTTCAGCCGAGTTGCTGACCTTTGAAACAAAGGCCGATGAAAATATCGTCCTGGTCAAGAGCGGGACGAAGCCGGAAAGCTTTCGCGTAACTTGTCCTCAACCTAAGCACTCAACGAAACACGAAAGGTTTTGGATATTGGCAACCGACCCGATCCTCTCCAAAAAGATTGTAACCTTGCCAAATCCTTACACCCTGAACCGGAAAAGCCTGTAGAATGGATGTCGTTCTTTCCGACACGGCTGACGATTAGTTCGACGCCCGAATGCCTGACGGATCGGTCGGTCTCGCCGGAAATCAAGGCGTGGTATAGAGATAAATGCAAATATTTTTTGTCTGGTTCTACTTCGGCATGGAGAATGTACAAATGACGAGACGAATGACGAAATCCTAAACAAATTCAAAATAGGAGGCTCTAATGACCGAAGTTTCAGATTTCCGCATTTGAGCTTTGTATTTGTTTCGGATTTCGTCATTCGTCATTCGGATTTCTTTTCCCCTGAGCCCTTCCCCCATGCACCACCATCCACTTCAACAACGAATTCAGACATTGCGAAGTCGCGTCGTGCGACTGTTGGCAATCCGTGGACTGAGCGCGATCACGGCGGCAGTGTTGGCGACGGTGATCGCGCTGGGAGGAATCGACTATTGGGTCCGTTTCCGGGACCGGGGGGTGCTGGTCGTCTTTGCCGTGACCGTGCTGGGTGTTTTCGTTTGGACGGGATACCTGGCCGTGCGGAGATTGGTCAATGCCCGTCTGAGCGAAACCGACGTGGCCTTGCATGTTGAGGCATGTTTCCCTGCGGTCAAAGATCGTCTAGCCAGCGCGGTGGAGTTTCTTCGGCAGTCGGAAGATGACGCAGCGGCCGGTTCGGCTACCATGCGGCGTGCAGCGATCACCCAGGCGGTTGCCGCGAGCGAGAATCTCGATTTTGGGGCGGTACTTGATCGGCGGCCGGCACTGCGGTCGGCCCTGGCGGCCCTGATGGTTTGCCTGCTGGCTGCCTTTCTGGCAGTAGCTGATGTATCGGTAATACGTACAGCCTTGGCCCGCCTCGCATTTCCACTGGGTACCGCCGAATGGCCTCAGAAGACGCACCTAGGCCTGCGGCAACCGGTAAAAACCATCGTTCGTGGTCAGCCGTTGGATGTCGAAGTGATCGACACTCGGGATGCTCCCCTGCCGCCCGACTGCCGCATCCACTATCGCCTTACGGATGCCCAAGGAAGGACGAGAGAAGAAACCGAGCCGATGCAATTGTTGGGCAAAGTCATGGTCGCGCGGCGTGAAAATATGACTTCTTCGCTGGAATTCTGCTTTACCGGCGGCGATGATCGGAACATGAATTGGACTGAGGTCCAGGTCATCGACCCGCCCGAGCCGCCGACGGTCCGGTCGCTGACGCTCAAAATCACTCCTCCCAGCTACACGACTTGGCCCGATGAAAATCGCGAGGCAACGTCTCCCCGGCCGCTCTTGGCCGGTTCGCGCGTGCAGCTTACCGGCAAAGCGACCAAGCGGCTCAAGCCGGCGAGCAAACTACGATTCGACGACGGCCGCGTCCTTCCTATCGAGATCGAAAATGACGGGCTGACGTTCCATGTGGGAAAATCGTCGCCCGATGCATTTCAGGCTGGAAAGCCTGACGTACTTCCGGCTCAAGCGTCGCACAGGCTGATCGTGGAGAAATCGATTGGCTACACGTTCCAACTGATCGATGTTGACGGTGTCGCGGGAGGGGGTGATGAAAGCTGGCAGTTTCGCGTTCTGCCCGACGCCCCGCCCAGCGTGGTCATTGAGCAGCCTGCCGGCGACCTCTTTGTCACGGAAAGGGCGATCGTCAACTTTCGCGTTCGGGCTGGTGATGACATGGCCCTCCGGCAGGTTGTGCTGGTCCTTAGTCGGTCGGATGCCAAGGCGACGAAGGAAAAAACAGTTTGTCTTTTCAACGGACCCGATAAGCCTTCGCCCTCGCCCCCCTTGGCCTTCGATACGGGCGCGACGGGCGCACCCATGACGATCGACCGCGCGGTCGAACTTTCAGAATTTCAGCTTGCCCCCGGCATGCAACTGACCTGCCATGCGGTGGCCGCTGATTATCGCCCGCAGACCGGCCGAAGCGATCCGCGATTATTGACCGTCATCACTTCTGACCAATTACTCGATCGGATAACGGTGCGACAGGGCCAGGTTCTGGCGGAATTGGCCCGTGTGCTGCAACTCCAGCGCGACGCCCGCAGCCAAGTCCGCATGTTGGAGATCCGGCTGCACGAGTCCACGGGCCTTGAGCAGGCCGACATCGATCGATTGCAGGCTGCGGAGTTCAACCAGCGCGAGGTTGTGCGCAGCCTAACCAGCCGAACCGATGGCCTACCCATGCAGGTGCTTGGGCTGCTGGCCGACCTGGAGAGCAATCGCGTTGACAACCCCGATTTTCAGCGACGCTTGGAAGGGCTTCTGGCCGAGCTCGATCGCCTCCAGCGCGAACATCTTTCCCAGATCGGCAGGGAGCTGACCACTGCGATCAAAGCTTCGCAGGTCCGCTTGCAATCGGCACCGCCTCCCGTGGGACGCGATGCCCTGAGCGAATCGTGCCTTGCCAGTGCTGGCGAGCATCAGCAACAAGTCATCGCGTCGCTAGAAGGGCTGCTGGCTCGGTTGCGTCAATGGGATGACTACCGCCGCTTCCACCGCGAGGTGGCCCAGCTTCTCAGGGACCAAGAAGAATTAGCTCGCAATACGACTGCCCTGGGCGCGCAGACGGTTGGCCGTGACCTGAAGGAATTGACGCCGCAGGAATCGGCCGACCTGAAGATATTGGCGGAGCATCAGTTTGAACTGGCCCGGCGTGAAACGCGACTGGAGGAAGAGATGGAACGAACCGTCGCCGCACTGGGTCCGAGCGAACCGCTTGTGGCCGGAACCTTGGCCGATGCCGTGACGGAAGCCCGTCAACTGGCGATTGCCGCGGATATGTCCATGGCGGGTGGCAATATCCGCAACAATGGACTGGGCCTTGCTCCTGCCGATCAGCAGAGAGTTTTGCGGAACGTGCAAGAAGTGCTCGATATTTTGGTGAACAACCGACGACAGGAATTGGGACGCCTTACCAAGAAACTCGGTGAGGCCGACAAGGATCTCAACTCGCTACGCACGCAACAAGAGGGCCTCCGTCGCAAGATTGACGAAACTGCAAACTCGCCTGGCTCACCGGCTCCCCTGAGCGAGAGGCAGAAGGCTGAACTTCAGGAACTGGCCCGTCAGCAGGAGGAACTTCGCCAGCAGACCCAACAACTCAGCCGGCGGCTGGAGCGATTGCTGGCCGAGGAAGCAGCCAACACCGCGGGCCAAGCGGCCGGGCTTATGGATCAGGGTAGCCGAGCGGGCAAGGCCGGTGATCGCCAAGTAGCAAGTCGCCGCGCCAAGGAGGCGGAGAATGCCCTCAAGGATGCCGCCCGACTTCTCCGCGCCAAGCGTTTTGAAATTGAGGCCCAACTGGCCATGGAACAGCAGGCCCGCTTACAGGACACCGTCAAGCACCTCCATCGTCAGGAGGAAAAAATCGCGGCTGAAACTCGCGAATTCGCGGGCCTTGAGCGCGTTGGCCCGCTCAATCGTACCCAGGTCTCCAGCCTGCTGGAACTGGCCCA
>JANXQG010000060.1 GCA_025356915.1 Planctomycetota bacterium
CAGGCCCAGGGGCAACGTCCATCCGCCGCCAAAAATTGTCAGGAATAAGACGGAGAAAAATTTCGTAGCAACGGTTTCCATTTCTGTCTCCAAAAAAGAAGGATATTTTCATTTATACCGCTCGCGCTCGCGGTCGAGACCGACACTAACCCGAAGCGCAAGCGAGGCTGTTAAGTCGTTACCTCGCTTGCGCTTCGGGTTGGTATGTAATCGTACAATCTCGACCGTGAGCGGTATAACAACCACCGGGTTGATCCCTATGATAGCAAAATACCGGTCAATAGGACACAGTATTGGGATGACACTATCAGTAGCTCCCCGCTGGGAATCTTGGGTATAATCGAGAAATGGGCGTGTATTGCGGAAAACGAATATTGAACAGCGAGATTTTGAATGAGCAGATTTAGACTTGAGGTTACCGGATTGTGGTCGCGAGCCGAATGCGACAACCCTGTCTTGCGATTTTCCCCTTTGCTTCTCCTCCTTTCCCTTTGCGTCTTCGGTCGCACCGTGCTGGGGGAAGACCTCAATACGCTGGAGCAAAAGGCCCTGTGCGACGCGGTTGATCGCGTGGCCCCGTCGGTGGTCCGCATCGAAACGATCGGTGGCCTGGAGCGGGTCAATCGAGTACTCTTCGGCACGGGACCGACGACGGGACTGGTCGTCGATTCCAGTGGGTATATCGTTTCTAGCGCGTTCAACTTCGTGAACAAGCCGGCTTCCATTCTCGTGCGGCTCCCCGATGGCACCCGCAAGCCCGCCAAGCTGGTCGCCCGGGACCACAACTGCCAGTTCGTACTTCTGAAGATCGAACCCGATCATCCGTTGCCGTTGCCCGAGGTGGCCCCGCAGTCAGAAATGCGAGTCGGCCAGTGGTGCGTGGCCGTCGGCCGGACGTTTGAAGAATCGCGGCCCAATAGGACCGTGGGCATCCTCAGCGCAGTAGGCCGGATATGGGGCAAGGCATTACAGACCGACGCCCCCGTCTCGCCCAACAATTACGGGGGTCCGCTCATCGATATCCGCGGCCGCGTGATGGGCCTACTGGTGCCACTTTCACCGCAGTCGGCCGAGGAAATCGCCGGTTTTGAATGGTACGATTCGGGCATTGGTTTCGCCGTGCCGCTGGAGGCAATTCAGAAGGTTCTCCCCAAACTGCGCAAGGGGGAGGATCTCTACTCAGGCGTTGCCGGCGTCTTCATGCAATCGAAGAACCTTTACACGGGCGATACCGTGATCGCCTCCTGTCGGCCGAACTCGCCCGCCGCCAAGGCCCAGTTCAAGGCCGGTGACCGCATCGTCGAGATCGGCGACCGCAAGGTTACCCGCTCTGCCGAAGTCAAGCAGGAAATCAGCCGCCGCTATGCCGGGGACAAGGTGCATTTCGTCATCTTGCGAGGCGAGAAGCGCATCGAGGCCGACCTGGAGTTGACATCAAAGCTCGATGCGTTCCAGCATGGCTTTCTCGGCATTCTTCCCTTGCGTAACGGAGACGAAGCGGGCATAACCGTGCGTTACGTCTATCCCGGCAGTCCTGCGGCCGAGGCCAAGCTCGAACCCGGTGACAGGATTGTTTCCGCGGCCGGCGATGCGGTGGTCGATCCCGACGAGTTGCGGAGCGCGCTTTCCGGTCTTGAGCCTGGCATGAGCCTGGAACTGGAGGTCCGCCACAAAGATCAGACTCGGAAGGTGAGTCTCAAGATGGCCGAATTGCCCACCGACCTGCCGCCGCAGACCCTTCCGCCCGCGCGATCCAAGTCCGAACCGGGCCAGGGACAAAAGCACAAGGTTGGCCGGATTGCGTTGACCGTGCCCGAATTCAAGAACGAGGCTTGGGCCTATGTGCCCGAAAGTTACGATCCGGCTGTGCCGCATGGCGTGGTCGTTTGGTTGCACGGGTCTGGTGCGCCGGACGTTGCGGCCCTCTTGGCCCAGTGGAAGCCGCTCTGCGATGCCAACAGTTTGGTGCTGGTGGTACCTCGTTCCGGTCTTTCCAACGGCTGGCAGGCCGATGAGGCCAATTATATTGAAAAACTTCTAGGCCAAGTGAAGGCGGCCTACACGGTCGATCTCACGCGCGTCGTCGTTTATGGCCGCGATACGGGTGCATCGCTGGCCATGGTCTCTGCCTTCCGTAACCGAGAACTGATTCGTGCCGCCGCGGTGATCGACGCCGGCTCCATGCTCCCTCCGCCGGAGATCGATCCCGGCCACCGCTTGGCTATCTATTTCGGCACGGCGAAAAGTTCGACGCAGGCCCAGTTGGTCAAGATTACGCTCGACCGGCTCAAGGCGGCGAAGATACCCGTTACGGAGAAAGATCTC
This sequence comes from Planctomycetota bacterium, assembly GCA_025356915.1. GTDB lineage: Bacteria > Planctomycetota > Planctomycetia > Pirellulales > Thermoguttaceae > JANXQG01. Next base: position 2,326 of record JANXQG010000060.1, read on the forward strand.
GGCAAAGATGCCCGCGATCTCACGCCCCAGGAACTCGCCGAACTCGTGCGTTGGATCGACATGTTGGACCGGATCTGAGAAGCTACCGGGAAACCCGAGAGCTGAACGAGGTAGCTGGGGTCACCATCAAGCTAGGAAATTGCGCTAGCCCAATAGGCGTTAGTAGATAATGCGACAAAGCTTAGGAACGGCGCATCAATAAGTGTCGGACTTTGCCGTAGGACGGATTGGCAATCCGTCCGGCAATTCGACGGATTGCCAATCCGTCCTACGACAGTAATTGATGCGTCGGTCCTTACCCCGGCGACAACGGACTGGCGCCGCTTTCGCCGTCGGGGGATCCTAATCGCGTGACCCGCTCGGGAGAGGTCAACTCCTCAAACTCCTCGGCTGAAAGCCAACCGTGCTCGGTGACGAATTTGCGCACCGTTTGCGTGCTGTCGCCCTTGGTCTGCTGGAGATGTTCGGCGAGGTGCTCAACCTTGTCGTAGCCGATCCGCTCGACGAGCGCGGTCAAGGTGGCCGTGCTGTTGTGAACGTGAAGCAGACACTGTGCGCGATCGGCCACGATGCCAACAACACACTGCCGGGCGAAAATGTCGCAGGCGTGAGCCAGCAGGTCAAGCATCGTCAAAAGGCTGTCGGCCACCAGCGGCAGGAACGGGTTTAGCTCCAGATTGCCCGCAGAGGCCGCCTGCACGATCATCAGATCGTGCCCCATCACGGACATCGCCACCTGGGCTACGGCCTCGGGAATCACCGGATTAACCTTGCCAGGCATGATCGAAGAGCCGGCTTGACGGGGCGGCAACTTGATTTCACCTAGCCCTGCGTGGGGTCCGGAAGAGAGTAATCGCAGATCGTTGGAACACTTCAGCAAGTTGCCGGCCAGCGCACGGAGGATGCCGCTGACTTCGATGAACACGTCGGCGTTCTGCGTGGCCTCGACGAGGTTCTCCGCTCGGGCCAGGCCCAGGCCGGTGATCTGCCGCAAATGCTCGACGACGCGGAAGACATACTTTCGCGGTGCGCCGAGCGTGGTGCCGATGGCCGTGCCGCCCAGGTTCACCACGCGGAGCCGCTCTTCGCACTTGTAGATCCGCCAGCGGTCGCGGGAAAAAGCCTCCGCATAGGCCGACATTTCGTGGCCCAGCGTCATGAGTACGGCGTCCTGCAACTCGGTGCGGCCAATCTTCACGACGTCGGCAAATTCCTTCTCCTTCTGCTGAAATGCCTCCATCAGCCCGACCACCTTCCATTGCAACTCGCGAAGGCCGATAATCGCCGCAACGCGCAGCGCGGTGGGATAGGCATCGTTGGTCGACTGGTGGCGGTTGATGTCGTCGTGCGGATGGACGCAGTGGTAGTTACCCAACGGCTGGCCGAGGAGTTGCAAGGCCCGATTGGCAAGCACCTCATTGACGTTCATGTTGGTCGAAGTACCCGCTCCGCCTTGCAAGGCATCGACGACCACGTGCTCATCGAGCCGGCCCGCGATCATCTCTTCACAGGCAGACTGAATGGCGGCGAACTTTGCTTCATCAGCCCAGCCGAGTTCGTGATTCGTCCGCGCTGCCGCTAGCTTGACCGTACCGAAACCATGCACCAACCCACGATGCACCGGCCTGCCCGCGAGCGGAAAATTCTTGATCGCCCGGAGCGTATGGATTCCCCAAAGCGCATTGGCGGGAACTTCGCGGGTGCCGAGGAGGTCGGTTTCAACACGATGGTGTGCCATGGTTCAAAAATACAAATCCCTTGCTCCGGTCTCTCGGATCTTCCGCAAACGCTCGGTCAGATCGGCCTTCCGCTTGCCTTCCGGCAGCCGCTGCAATTCCTGTTCGATCAGCGACATGCCGGCGGCGTGGGTTTCATTACCGGCGTAATCGACAAGGTACTCCGTCAGCGTCGACAAGGCGTTGGGCGTGCAGAGATTCTGAATGAACCCGGGGATGGCGAACTCCATGAAATGCTCGCCCGTGCGGCCAAGGCGGTAACAGGCCGTGCAGAAACTGGGCACATAGCCGTCGACTATCAACTCCTTCATCACCTCATCCAACGAGCGGATGTCGCCCAACTGGAACTGCTCTCGCTCCATCACTTGGGCATCGCCGACCTCGGTGTAGCCGCCCAACTCGATGCGGCTGCCGGCGTCAATCTGCGATACGCCGAAGGCCAGCACCTCGCGCCGCAACTCGGCCGGTTCGCGGGCGGTGAGAATCAAACCAGTATACGGAACCGACAGCCGTAAAATGGCCACCAGCCGCTTGAAATCGTGATCGTCGACCAAATATTTCTCGTCGATATTCACGCCTTGGGCCGGGCGCAACCGCGGAAAGCTGATCGTGTGTGGCCCGACGTTATAATGCTTCTGCAAGTGCAAGGCATGGGCCACCAGCCCGAGCAGCTCGAACTTCCAGTTGTACAATCCGAACAAGGCACCGATGCCCACGTCGTCGCAGCCAGCTTCCATCGCACGAGCCAAGGCATCGAGCCGCCAGAGATAATCGCCCTTCCGCGTTTTCCGCGGGTGGACCTTGGAATAGGTCGCGTGATGATACGTTTCTTGGAAAATCTGGAAAGTGCCGATTCCCGCCGCTCGGATCGTGGCAAACCCAGCGTGATCCATGGGGGCAGCGTTGACGTTCACGCGGCGGA
>JANXQG010000093.1 GCA_025356915.1 Planctomycetota bacterium
TTCACCGAACGTCTTGCTGATTACCAGCAAGGCTGGGAACAACGTCTACTGTGTCGAAGAAGGCAGCACATCGACTATCTACCATGGCACTGCGGAGAACCAGCCGTATGATGCAAAACTCTCCTACAACTCCAATGTGCAGAAGGTTCAGATCGACGGCAACGGCGGTGTCGACAACTTAACAGTTTCCGTCTCCAATATCCAAACTCCGACCCAATTCTGGCTAAATGCCACCGCAGGTAAGCAAAGCACACTCAAGATTGATGCTATCGGCCACACCGTGCAGAAGTATGCCATAGGCAATTTTTCGGTCAGTACGTTGGCACCGGACCTGACCACGTCGACTCTGACTTGGAACGCAGGCACGAATCCGTTCGTGCCACTCCGGCCTGGCACAACCGCCCTCCCGGCCACGGTTCCTCAAAAGTTCGCCATCAATAACGTGGCACTGTTGCAGTACTTCGGCGGTACGGGGAACGATTGCGTGATCAACAACACCAGCACCAACTCGCTGATGGTTGGCGGCGGCGGGAATGCAACGCTGGTAGGCGGTCGAGGATCGAATGAACTTCTCGGCGGTGCCGGCACGTCGCAACTGATCGGCCGAGGCACCATCGACTATATCCTGGCCAACTACACCGTCGATTACACCGGCGTGGTGGCACCGAATAACGGCATACTGAAAAAGCTTACTGCCACCAATGGGAACTATATCTATGACTTTCCCAGCGGTCCGGGGCTCTCCCTTGTTTTGTACGGAAGCAACGACCAGCATTACACCGACATTAAAGTGATTCTGCCGCAAAATTCCGGGAAACTGACGACATTGGAGTGGCTGAAGGCTGTTCTTTGGAAACCGGAGAACATTGTCAAGCAGGCACAGTCGTCCTCGATGTTGCAGAAGCTGCCCGGATGCCCGAATAAGTCGGTCTTCTCGGGTTGATTTCAGGTGCCAATTAGAACGTCCAATTGATTCCGAAGTAAGGACTAATTCCGGCTTCAAGCACGCGCGTCACCACTCCCTGATAGGGTGTGCCTAGCGGGCCGTTCAAACGCAGATCGAGGTGTTCCTGATAGTTTTTGTTGAACACATTGTCAACACCACCGACGATACTGAGATTCTTCGTATAGTTGTAGTAGCCACGAAGGTTGCAGACGACAAAACTTGGCGTAACCTCTTCGACAGGAATCGTGTTGGTTACGTCAGGTGAGCGAATCGCGCCCAGGTGGTTCTGATCGGCAACCAATCGCAGCGAGGGTTCGATGCCCCAAACGCGGCCGTGGTTGGCGTCGTGAATGCGAAGTCCAATCGTCCCTTCCAGCGGCGAGATACCTACGAGCGGGGCATTGATCTCCTGGTCCCAGCCGTAGACATAGGACATTTTTGCGAACGGCGTGAGATTCTCGCTCCAATCGCAGTCGGCCGTCAGTTCAAAGCCGGTGAGAGTCGCCAAACTGGTACTGGTGAAGTAGAGCAAGCGGGCATCGGCGAAAGAGGGAACGTCCACGCTCGAGCCTGCGTAGGTCACGTAATCTTGGATCCAGGACTGGAAGAACCGTGCCTTGGAGTGCATGGTTTCATAGTTGGAGCTTAGTCCCACGTCAAACTGCCAGTTGCGCTCCGGTCGCAGATTGGGGTCGCCGACCATGTGGGTGAAACCACTTTGCAAGGTACTGACGAACAATCCGTCGGAATACCGCTCCATGAGCGTGGGCGGGCGCTGGGCCTGGCCAAAACCCGCGTCCAAAATCCAGTGCTCGTCCAGCTTCACATTGTTCATGGCGTAGAAGGCATACAAAATGTCGTTTTGCAATAAGTTGGACGGGGGGTCTCCACCGAGTAGCAAACCATCGGGGCGCAAATCATTTGGGTTGACCGCCGTACGCACATAATCCACGCGAGCACCAACGCTCAAAGTCCAATTTTTTGTCACCGGTTGGCTGAGTTCCGTATAAACGCCCGGATTGATCATCCGCGAGTGGGGCATATTCGTGTTGAATTCGATAGTTTCGCGGTCCTGGCTCAGGATCTGATATTCTTCCCCAATCACCTGCCCTAGGTAGCGGAAGTCGCCGCCGGTACGAAGTTGCGTGCAGCCTTGGTCCCCAAACGTCACCCCCATGCGCCCGCCCGTTGAATATGCGTTGCCCTGGGTTTGACCGATCAGAGCGTTCGTTCCCCCAAGCTCTGCATCCAACGCGGCATTGACGAACTGCATCACGGGGAAATTTGCGTTATAACTCGGGCGAGTATCGCCGTTGAACCGCGTGGAGTTGTACCATGCCGCTGCGTTCAGTTTGCTCCAAGGAGCCGTGGGGGCATCGTTCACATAGCCAGCCTGAAATCCGTAGCTGCCGAGGTAGCTCGTGCCAAAAAACTGGGCCGGGTTCTCAACGTCCGTCTGGTCCATGCGCTGGTAAAGAATGTTGATGCGCTGATGGGGGTCAAGATCATATCCGAATTCACCCCAAGCATCGCGACTGCGATAGCTGGCGGGAATCAAACTGCCGTCACCGGCCCGATAATCGCTGCCGGTCTTCTCGCCGTAGCTGCCCCGGTATCCCCAGCTCTCTCCGCCTCCATAGACCATTTCCCGGCCGTAAACCTGGCCACCGTTACTGCGAACATTGAGCATTGAATCGAGATGCGTTTCAGGACATTCGTAGCGGGGTGTGGGAATGCGATTGACATCCAGGAAGGCGAAACCAGGTCCGTAGCGTACTCCGTAGGGTCCCGACAACACATTGACACTGCTGACCATGCCTGGGTCGATCTTGCTGAGCATGGTATCCATGTCCAACCTAGCAGGCGACCAATAGGCACCGTCGACGTCCGCATAGATCTGGCCCCACTTGTAAGCGCGAATATGCGGATCCAACGAAACGCCCGATCGTTCCTGGACTTTCACTTCCTGAACGCTATCCGAATCCCTGAGAAATCCCGCCACGCTGCTGGGAGCACCGGCATCGGCAGAATTGGTGCTGACCGAACTGCTGGGACCCGGAGGAACGGCCGCCGGGTTAATGGATCCAATGTCGCCGCCGAGTTGCGGAGCAAGATCCGAACCTGTACTCCCGCCGCCACCCGGACCAATTTGTCCAGGCGAGAATGGCTGATTGGGACTAACGCCAAAAGTTTGCATCGGGCTAAAACCAGTTTCAAAGTTCATTAGCTTATTGCTGCCAGCCCCATTAAAAAGCTCGGGAAGGAACCAATTGTCGTTCGCCGACGACGAACCACGCGAGCGAGAAGCGTTTTCTGGAGTTGCGGGGATCGCATCGCCGGTATTCGTGCCCACTGGTGCCGCGGCCGCCTGATTGAAGTTGGTGGCCGTCACCGAGTTACTTCCGCTGGTGGCGGTCCCGGACTGCGAGTTGGTACTGGCCTTTGCTTTTGCCTCTTCCTCTTCGTGGATCTGCTGTATCACCACTTGCTTGAGTGCTTCTTTCGCCGCTTCGCGAACGCGGACCGACTGCTCATGGTAATTACCGTCTTCATCCTTGCCGTAAGCTACGTCGCGGAGCCGGATAATCGCCGCGTCATGAATGCTGGGAGTCGTCGTGGGATTGGCATTTGCCGCAGCCGGCGCAGCTTGCTGCGCTTGCAAGGCCAGCGGTAAACACAATCCCGATGCCAAGAGTTGTGCTGCGATGCTCAATCGGAGAGATATCGTGTATTTTGACATCACATCCCCCTTGTTGGTTGATTGCGGTGAAATGGGTATTTACGATCATACTGCCATAACCACTCGTCTCGATATAGCTATCGTAATCGTTGAATCACGATCTTTACCCACTCTCATGGAGGCCACAAATCTTACCTATCTTACACAGCGTTTGCCGCAATTTAGAGATTCTCGGTGACTAGATGACTTGGGGGCAATCAATTTCCCCTTTTGGGAAAGGGGTGAGGGCTTTTCATCACAGAAGCGGCTCCCTCATTGCACACTCTACAGTTCTCCAAGCCCCCCGCTGTCCCGATGGCTGCCATAGCGTAAAATGGTTAATATCCCAATCACCTAAGCGAATACGACCATGACTGAGGGCGATTCCAGCAGCAAGTTCGGCTATCGACCGGGAGACCGAGTTGTTCCTGGCTATCGCCTGGAGAAAATGCTTGGCGGTGGGAATTTTGGTGAAGTTTGGAGGGCCGTCGGACCGGGACGAGTGAAAGCGGCGATCAAGATTTTGGACCTCAGCGAGCTTGCCGGCAAGCTGGAGCGGGGTGCGCTGGATCGCATTCGAGATATCCGCCAGCCGAATCTTGTCTACATCTTCGGCATCTGGACGATCAATCGCGACGGAGGCGTGGTCGACGATGTCGCATCGGCTGCCGTTCTTTCTCCGACCGAAATGGCCACGGCGGTCTATGATCCCAAGGCTATCGATTCCGCAATGCGCCTGGTCATCGCCATGCAGTTGGGTGACATGAGTCTTTGGGACCGCCTTCAGAAGTGCCAGGCCGAAGGCATGAAAGGCATTCCTTGCAATGAGTTGCTGGGGTATATGCGGGATGCTGCACGAGGTATCGATTACCTGAACGAGGCGATCCACGACTTGGGCAAGGGGCCAGTGTCGATCGTGCATGGTGATATCAAGCCTCAGAACCTGCTGCTCGTTGGAGGCGGCGTGCAGGTTTGCGATTATAGTCTAGTTCGTGCCGTTGAGGACGTGCAAAAGACGGCCATGGGTGGCAATTGCACGCCGGCCTACGCGGCACCCGAGTTGCACGTCAACAAGCCGTGCAAGACGAGCGACCAATACTGCCTGGCGATGTCTTACGTGGAGCTGCGGAAGGGAAATTTACCCTTTCCGCCCGACACGAAACTGACCGATCTCTTCTATGTGAAATATGAGCGGCGGCTCGATTTTTCCGGCTTGGACCCGCTGGTCGTGGACGTGATTCGGCGGGCGACCGATCCAGATCCGGCTGCCCGTTTTGCCTCCTGCCTCGATATGGTCGAGGCGATCCGACAGGCCGAGGAGCTGCGAGAATCGAAGCCTCGCTGGTTTCCGCCACGGATCAAGATTTCAAGTAAGGTTTGGAGAATGCTTTCTGTCGGGTTTCTGGCAGTCACGATGGTCGTTGCGGCGATTGCTTGGTATCTCTTCCGACCGGTCCCTCTCACGAAAATTGATGAATGGATCAAAAGCGATGAGTTTGAAAGGGCCTTCGCTTATACGATATCGCGCCGCGAGGCAAAGGAAGATACCGACAACCGTTTCAAAACGGTTCTGGACAAATGGGGTAATCGTGTCGAGTCGCTGGGACAACAACACGACTTCAAAAAGGCAATCGACATGCTCGTTGCCATTCCCACCACGATCTCGGACAAGGATCCCGACGCAAAGACACAAATCGAAAGAACAAGAGTTCACGCTTGGGAGCAGCTTGCCGAGGATTGCATCCGGCCGGAATCGCTCGACGCGGAGCAGATCGCCATGGTTCTCAACGCCAAGCATATTCCAGACGACAAGCGGATCGAGATTCGCGGCAAACTCAGCACGGAAGTGACGCGACACTACGAGAAAGCCCTCGATGACAACGATCTCGATGCGGCTGACAAAATCCTGAAGAGTGTCGCGAAGATCGCCAAAAACAACAAGGAAGTTTACGCTGATCTGAACTTCGATCTTGCTTCCCAGCAGGCAAAGCGTTACGAAAGGGCCTTTGATTATTACAAAAAAGCAAGGAAATTCCGCTTGGCGAAGGCACTATTGGCCGATTCCGACAAGACTTGGCCGAAGCGGGAGCAGAATGCACAAGAATTCGCTGACGCATGGTATGCCGATTTCAAGGGACGCTGCTCGAACGAAGAAGAGTTCCGCACGGACGACAAGATTGCGGAAGATGTTGACGCATTCCTGGAGTTCGCCCCCCAGCATTCCGGCTCGCTTGAAGTGCGGATTATTCGGGCAAGAGTCCGCATTCGCAATCAAAGCTACACCTTGGTGGAGGAGTTGGAGAAGCTGGAAAAAACCGCTTCTCCCGAGCAGTCCCTGTTGTTGCTGCAGTTCCAGCTCATCTGCAAAGACCGCGAGACGCCCGGCGACCCGATTAAGCTGGCGGAAGGGGAATCCCTACTAAGCCGGATTGACCAGAAGTTGGCGTCATTGGGAATCGACCGGAGCCAGGAAACAAAACTCTTGTTATCGTGGGAAAAAAAGCTTTATGAAGAAAGCAAAACGAGCGTCCAACAACGTCGGCAGCAGCAAATCGAGGACGAGATCGCCCGCAAAAAAAAGGAGGACGAGATCGCCCGCAAAAAAGAGAGTGAGTCTCAGGGAACCAATCCTCCTTTTCCGCCTCCTCCGCCAGATCCAACGGAAACTCCCCATGGGCGGCTGACAGACGCCATTGCTGCGTTAGGCAAAGGCGATCTGGATAGGACCCGACAAAAACTATTGGAGGCTGAGAAACTGATTCCCAGTTCGCCTGAAAGCGAGCGCGATCTTTGGTACCACAAGGTCGACTTCTGGAACAGCATGGTTGTTTTTGCGGCGTCCAAACCGGTTGATTCGCACCTGCCAAAACTCCGGGACGCGCTGAGAAAGGTTCTGAATAAACCATGGGATCCCAAAACCCTTCAGGCCAACCAGGTACCGTTAATTTGCAAGGAATTAGCGGTCATCGCCCAATGCAACGACAAGGCGATTCTTGACGAGTCCCTGGTCCTGCTCCGGAACATCCTAGGCTCGTTCCGAATCAAGGAGAAAGAAATCGTACCCGTCCTGGAAGCACTCTTCCAAAAGCGAATTCATCTCGTGCTGCAAGAGCAAGCACCCAGCGGCACAAGTTCAAAAGAAGTCCGGGAGCAGTTTGAAAGGCTGAACGGGATCTGGAAGGAGATCAAAAGCCGCATGGTGGGTGAAAACCTCGCGGAATGTACTGCCTGGAATATCGAGTATTGTATCGCGATTCACGCCAGTGAAGAGGATATCCTGGCCGATGCCCTGAGCGACGGCATGGCCCTGCCTGTCAAGTCCGGTGCCTATGTGTCTTACGTGCGCTGCCTTGCATTCCACGAAAATCACAAAAAGACCCGAAAGTTATCGCCAAACGAATGGATTGCCTTCCTCAATGACCTGGGGGATGTTCTTGCACCGACGAATGCACAAAGCTATACTCCTGATCGGATGCAACATGCCCGACAGTGGGCGGCCGATGCCGTGCGAGAACTTTGCAGGCCAACCAGGGCCGGCACCGATGGGGATATCTGGCGCGTGGATTTTCCATCGAACAATGCAGCGCAGATCCATGCCTTGCTGAAGCAGTTAAATGCCGATGGCTCGAAATTTACCGATGAACTGCAAACCGCTTGGGCATTTGCCGGACTCTTCAAATCACCCCCTGATTTCCAGCCGGCCGAAAAGCTTCTTGCAGCCATCGATTTCAAGAATGATCTGCCTGCCGAGCAAAAACAGGCTCGTGAATCCATCCCCTTGCTCTCCACCTATTTGGATCGGCGTCTTGCGGGCATTTCGCTGAACCAGGTCAGTCCGACAGAGAAAACGACCGTTTTACGTCACGCATCCCTATTCTTGCGTCTGTTTCCGCGGTTGCGGCTGGGTGCCATCTCGGAATCGGAAGCGAAGCGGATCGCTGGAAAAATACTCGATCCGGCCGTGAACCTGGCCGACAAGATCGAAGCGGAGGAAAAAGGCAACCAATCTCTACAGGCTCGGCGAGCCGACCTTTACGAAGCGGTTTACGACTTTACCGACGTCTTTTCCAAAATTCCGTGGCAGGATAAGTCCCAAGACCTTGCGGACCCCAAGAAACGTTGCATCCGTCGCGCCGCGATCCTCGATTCCGCCATCGAGGCAGCCCGCCAAGGACTCCCTCCATGATTCCCAAGACGTTTGCAAAAATCGTGCTGGCAATCCTGTTCATGGCGCTTTTTTGCTGCCAAGCCGCTGCCCAATCGCCCGTCCAGGCAGATCCTGCCAAGAAGACGCTTGCGCGGCTGCTGCTCAAGCGGGCAACTCTGCGCACCAGCAGTTCCAATCGCAACTTGGAAGGTGCAATCCGTGATGCTCAAGAAGCGATCCAGCACGATCCGAGCCTCACCGTCGCACACTATGTCGTTCTCGCAAAATCACACCTGATGAAAGCAAGGATCGCTGCCTCCGACGCAACCAAACTGGTGGAGGTCACGGAATCGATCAAAAATTGCGCAGCCGCGCGCGAAGTGTTAAAGCCCGAAGACATCGGGTCTAGGATTGACATTCTCCTGGTCCGCAGCGCAGCCTTGGTCGATCGTGCCAATTGCGTGCGGGACTTAACCTTCCAGAAGCAAAGAGGCGATTTGCATCAAGCAATTGCCGACGCCCAAGAAGCCGCAAAAGAAATGAAGAAGCTTCAGCAGCCTGCTGCCGATGGCAGGCGCGCTGAAGAGCCAGACCTAGCCCTTGGCAATGCTTATGAAGATCTTGCTTGGATCGGTGACGAAAACGCCCCCGAAAACTATGCCCTGGCCATCAAGTCTTTCCAGGATGCGCGAGAGAAAGAAGGGCTTGGCGGGCGCGCCGAAGTGAGTATAGGACGCTGCTATTATCGGATCGGCATGCAAAGTGGCTTTGAAGCCAAGGACTTCAATAGCAATGCGATGCAGGCACTAGGCATTGACAGCGACCAGAAGGCAAGGGATCTGGCAGAAACCACCCTGTCAGGCGCAGATCCGTTTGACTTGGGCGATGCTGCCCAGGCCGAGTACTACCTGGCTGACTTGCTCAACAGCAAATCCAACTTCGATCTGGCCGACTTGCATTTCGATCATCTCGTGAATTGTGCCGGTGAGGATGAAGCGGCCAAATCATTCTACCGCTATTTGCACGCACGCTGCTACTTAAGTCGATGGGTGGGGTACCAAAAACCCGAAGAGGCGGGTAAAGCCGCCAAAGTTTTAGAAAGTGCCAAGGCACTCGTTCAACAGATCGATGCTTGCAAGGTAAGTCCCGTGGAAGATGGGTTCGATTCTCACAAGCAGAGCGTTTGGCTCAAGGCTGAGATGAAGCGACTACAGGGAGATCTCGAAGGTGCCCAAAAGGATCTGGACGAGGAACTCTCGGCGGGCGCGCCAAATTTCACTCCCGGCCATGCGCCGCTCTTGCGCGAGCGCAGCCTGTTGTCACAGCAACAAGGGGCCAAGGCTTACAGGGAAAAGAATACGCAATCGTCCATCGAGTCGTACAAAGCAGCACTCCATTTCTTTGAAAAGGAAGTGGACTGCGTAAGGATGCGAGAAGACCTGGTGGCCGCTCACCTTTCTGCCGCATATTCGGCGGTAATCGCTTACAGAATCAGCTTCTGGGATCCGAGCCGTGGGCCAGAAGTGGCGGAACGTGATTTCCATGCAAAGGCCACGAGCCATCTAAAAGAAGTCGATCGCTTGTGGAAACGCCGGCCTCGGAAGCAATACGAGTCGTATTATCACGAAGTTGGACTCATGTTCGCGGATAAGCTCAGTGGTATCAAGAGTGGTAGGCTTTCAAGGGACAAGCTTTCCGCCGATGACGCTATTTCGGCAATCAAGTGGGCGGAATATCTCGCTGCCTTGAATCCCGGCGATCAAAACCTTGCGACGAAAGTCGAAGCACAGAAACGAATCCTAGGCGAATTTCTGCCGCCTCCCCCAGAACCACGGAAATAAAGGGAATTAGTGCATCTTCGGGAACATCTGTCGTATCATGGTAATCGCAGCAGGCCCGACGAGGACGACGAAGATGCCGGGAAATATGAAGAGTACCAAAGGAAAAAGCAGCTTGACGGCCGTCTTGGCAGCCTTCTCCTCGGCCAACTGACGACGGCGGGTCCGCATCGATTCACTCTGCACTCGCAACGCCTGCGCAACGCTGGAACCGAACTTATCGGCCTGAATCAAGACGGCGGCCAGCGACCGCAGATCGGCCACGCCGGTCCGCAGCCCTAGGTCGTGCAAGCACTCGGACCGCGTGCGGCCCATCTGCAACTGAAAGTTGGTCAAGGCAAACTCGGCCGCAAGCACTGGGTAGGCCTTCTTCATTTCGTCGCTTACCTTGCGCATCGCCTGATCGAGGCCAAGGCCGGCCTCGACGCATACGACCATCATGTCCAACACGTCGGGCAGGGCCAGGAAGATCGCCTGCTGCCGCCTCCGCGCCAGGAATCCTAAAACCATGTCCGGCAGCCAGAAGCAGACCGCACTCACGCCCACCACCCAAATCAGCGTGTTCTGGCTGAATCCTTTTGCCCATAGCAACATGCCGCCGCCGAGGAAGAACCCGGCCATCAGCATGACGAACTTCAGACCATAAAAGATCGGCACCAGCCCCTCGATCCGGAAGCCGGCACTGGCCAGTGTGTTCTTCAGTTTATTTGCTTCGACCGCGTTTTTCGGCGCGAACGCCTTGGTCAATGCCGAAGTCTTTTCCAAAACCATCGCCACGGTGTCAGGCTTCTTCAGAATGGCTTCGGCCTGGGTCGAGCGACGCTTCTGCGGGTTCTTGATCTCGTCTAACCGCTCCAAGGCACGCGGCTTGGTGGCGGCCATGTATTCCAGGCCGAACCAGGCAATTGCTGCGAACAGACCGAAAATCGCCAGCGGGATGAAGTCGCTGAGCGTGAACAGAGTCGATGAGGCTGCTGCAAACATGGATTATACCTTGATATCAACAATCTTCTTGATTACCACTGCGCCCACAATCTGCATGAATATGGCGACGGCCAGCATCTTCTTCCCCGCCGGATCGGTAAAGAGCAGCGACACGTACTCGGAATTCAAATGGTACACAACCATGAATAACAACAGCGGCAAGGCCATCAGGACCACGCCCGAGAGCCGGCCTTCGCCCGTCAATGCCTGGACCTGGCCAAGGATCCGGAAGCGGTCGCGGACCAACTCGCCGATCTTATCGAGAATCTCCGACAGGTCTCCACCCGTCTGCCGTTGCAAAACCACTGCCGTGACAAAGAACCGCAGGTCGAGGTTGGGTATCCGCTCGCACATTGCTCGAAGGCTGTCGTCCATGGCCACGCCCAGGTTTTGTTCTTCAAACACGCGGCCGAACTCTTTTCCAATCGGCGCGCTCATCTCGGAAGCCACGGCACTGAAACCGAAGGCTAGGCTTTGCCCAGCACGCAGAGCACGGGCCATCATTTCCAATGCGTCGGGAAGTTGCGTGCTGAAAGTCTTCAGCCGCTTCTTGCGCCGCCAGAGAAGCCAAAACATCGGCAACGAACCGGCAGCGAACGCGGCCAGTGGGACCACCGCCACGGGGCTTTTCATGGCAACCGCCACGGCACATCCGGCCAAACCCAGGATCACCGAGACCACTGCCAGCTTGCCGACGGTGAGCATCGTATCGGCCTGCTTGAAGAGCAGATCGAAGTTGCCGACCTTCTTGAACAACTGAGCCAGCATGTTGGGCGCGTCGTCCAGCGGCCGCGCCAGGACGCTGTTGTCCTTGAGCAGATTACTGGTGTTCGACGGCGATGCGACGCCAGTGAGGATATCCAGCCGATCCTCGAGTCGCGACGTTTGCGGCTTGGAAAAGAGTACCGCTACTCCGCCCACGAGGGCCGCAACGCCAATGAAAACCAGTAAACCAACGAGCAGTGGATTCATGTCTAATCCTCCAACATGACGCGTTCGCGGAAAGCACTGGCCGGCAGGCGGACGCCGGCCGATTCGAGGCGGGACATGAACTTCGGCCGCACACCGGTCGACACGAAGCGGCCGAAGGCACGGCCCATCTCGTCAATGCCATCCTGTATGTAACGGTAAATGTCTTGCATCACGATCGTGTCCTGCTCCATGCCGCAGATCTCCGTGATATAGGTGATCTTGCGGGGCCCGCCTTGCAATCGCGACGACTGCACGATCAGGTTCACGGCGCTGGCGACCTGCGTTCGCATGGCCTTCAGTGGCAGATCAAAGCCAGACATCATGATCAAGGTTTCCAAACGAGACAGGGCGTCTCGCGGCGTATTGGCGTGGATCGTCGTCATCGATCCCTCATGGCCGGTGTTCATGGCTTGCAACATGTCGAGTGTTTCACCGCCGCGGCACTCGCCAATGATGATCCGTTCAGGCCGCATGCGGAGGGCGTTTTTCACGAGATCGGTAGCCGTGATCGCGCCCTTGCCCTCGATGTTCGCCGGCCGCGTCTCCAGCCGCACCACGTGATCCTGCTGGAGTTGCAATTCAGCAGCGTCTTCGATCGTCACCACCCGGTCGCTGTTGGCAATGAAGCTCGAAAGTGTGTTCAGTAGCGTCGTCTTGCCAGATCCCGTTCCGCCGGAGATGATGATGTTCAGCCGAGCCTTGATCGCTCCTTCCAGCAGCATGACCATTTCGGGCGTAAATGCCTTGTAATTCAGCAGGTCTTCCAGTTTGAGCGGATTGGCACCGAAGCGGCGGATGGATACGCACGCCCCGTCCAGTGCCAGAGGCGGAATAATTGCGTTGAAACGCGAGCCGTCCAACATGCGGGCGTCGACCATTGGGCAGGTCTCGTCCACGCGGCGGCCGACTCGGGAGATGATGCGGTCGATGATCTGCATCAGGTGGTCGTTGTCGCGGAAGACGACGTTCGTCTTTTCCATCTTGCCGCGGCGTTCGCAGTAGATGTTCTTCGGCCCGTTGATCATGATATCGCTGATCGTCGTGTCTTTGAGCAAAAATTCCAGGGGGCCGAGACCGAACGTCTCATCGAGTACCTCGGTCACCAACTGATCGCGTTCCGATCGGTTCAACAACTTGTCTTCGCTATCGCAAAGATGCTCGACAACTAGGCGAATTTCGCGACGGAGGATCTCGCCTTCCATCTCACCCACTTTGGTCAAGTCGAGTTTATCGACTAGTTTGCCGTGGATTCGCTGTTTGAGTTCTTCGAGCGAAGTTTCCTTGGTATCGCTGCTTTGCCGTAGAGGCATCCGAGTTGGAGGCATGACGTTCGACTCTTCCTGCCGTAAGGGTTTTTAGAGTCCAGGGAAGTTTGTTATCCGTGAAAGGATAGCTCACGGTAGTAGCAGCGGCGCAGACGTCTCCTTTTTTAAGAACAGAGAAGAATCATAGCGGTCGCAACGAATGTAGCGAGAGAACGTAGAAAGAAGGGGATTGGGGATTAGGCCGAGCAATCGCCGGCAACATCAACGCATTGTTCCGAACCTCCGAGAATCATGCAAAGCCATTTAGGTTGGTGGATAACAATCGGACAGGTGGAACAAGATGAGTTTCACTTCTCAAACACGATGGACTTGATTCGGACCCATTCACCCTTGCCCCCTACACCGACCGGGTCGAATCGCAGTTGGGTAATCGGCCCTTTCCAAGCCGGGCTCTTAGCCAGTTTGACGCGGTAGGTGTGATATTCACCGTCACTGGTGAGCGTGAAACCGAGTGAGTTCTTCTCCGAGAAGCCCTTCTCGCCAAGGTTGTTCCAGAAGATGCGTGCTTCGCTGCCGCGGGTATGGCTCGCGGACTGGATTACCAAGGTACTAGCATCGGCCGCCTGCCAAAACCCTACCGGCCCGTGCAACTGAGGATTATCCTGCTCCAAGAGTACGTTCAATTCACCCCGGATCGGCCAGCCGGTGTCGGCCACATTGACATAGGACCAGCCCTGCCGATCCTTCTCGAAACGGTACGACGGCGGCGTGGCCCTTGCAGCATGGTCGTACACGTATTTGCGGATGGCAGGCAGGTCTCCCACGATCAGATCGTAGCGATACTCGTGGTCGATGTTCCAGTCGATGATTTCCTTGGGGCTCGGAGCGATGTAGCCAGTGGGATCGTCGTTCGGTCCACCTTTGCCTGGCTTGCCAGCGAAACCGCCGTTGAAGCTTTGGCACTGGGGAATCCAGATACCCAGGCCAAAATTATCGTCGTTCACCAGTGCGGCCCACGATTCCGTGGCCGTCCAATGGGACCATGGGCCTGGCTCGCCGATACGCTTCTCGATCCGCGACAACTCACCGCCGGTGAAAGGGCGATCGCCCGTGTAGGTCATGAGCCGATACCACGGTCCGTTGGTGTAAAGAGCCGGATACTCCTGGTGGCGGGCCGGATACTGGGTTTGGTCGGGCCTGTGATTCACCAATCGACAGCGTGCATGCACGACAGGGCCGTCTAGGGTAAACCAGCATTCGTATGTACATTCACCCGGGACGTTCTCCAGCGGCCAGTGCAAGGGGATGCACTTTACATGGACCTGCTTGCCGTCATTGGTGTAATCCAGCAGTTTCGATGCGTTGCCAAAGGCATCACCAACCTGAATTGGATTCCAGCCAATGAAACGCCACTCCGGCTTGGGTTGCTTGCCCGCAATCGCAAAGGGAACCGGGCCCGAATAATACGACATCTGAATCTGCCGCCCACAATCATAGCTGTTGACGAGGTTCTGCTCGGTGCTGCTACGGGAAAGGTACGTAATCGCACCGCCCCGGTTCAAGTCGACGCCGAGACGGATCACGCCGTTGTCCAAATAACTCATCTTGGCCGGGTGCCGCCGAGCACGTTCCTGGTCGGTATCGGCCATGGCATTTGACGCCGGGGAGGATGGTTGCGATTTCAGGCCCACACTGTTGACGACGACGCTGCGGAGTTTCACCACGCCATCAGGAATCCAGAGCGTGTAGGTCACGCCCAACTGCAAGTCGCCCGGCTGAGTCGAGGGCGGATAGCTGACCTCCAGATACCGTCCCGCGGAGTTGGCCGTAACGGCAGCGACGGTCAGTAAGGCCATACTGCAAATAAGTCCGAGCAAGAACGATCGCAGTGGCATCGTAGAATATGCGACTCGGCCCGAGGGTTCCATCTTCCTTGACCGGAAAGGCCATCCACACCGCCTTTTGAGGATCAGATTGTGCCACAGGAAGGTTATCAGTCGCATCGCAGTGTCTCCTGGTAAGGTGTTCAGATCCGTTCCATTTTACATCACCGTTGCGTCCTGCGGTACAATGGTGGAATATTTCGGGGGCCGCCAATGATCTTGCATGCCGATATGGACGCGTTTTATGTGTCGGTCGAGGAACGCGACCGGCCGGAACTGGTCGGCAAGCCGGTCATCGTGGGCGGTTCGCCGGAGAAGAGGGGCGTGGTGTGTGCGGCCAACTATGTCGCCCGCAAGTACGGCGTGCGTAGTGCCATGCCCGCTGTCACGGCCCGGCGGCTCTGTCCGAAAGGCATCTTCCTGCCGCCGCGGATCGACTACTATGCCGAGGTCTCCGGCCAGATCCGAACACGGGCTTGTTTACTGTTCATTACTGCTCACCACTTGTCTACCAGTTCCTTCCGGTTTAGACTGGGTTCGGTGAAATCAATTTTCCTGTCAGTCGGTTATCAGTAATTATGTCAGAATTTTTGAATGTAACTATCATCAAGGAAGCGAACATCTATTTTGGCGGCGGCGTGACCAGTCGCACGGTGATCTTTGCCGACGGATCGAAGAAGACCCTTGGAATAATGATGCCGGGGGAGTATGACTTCGGAACAGGCGCACCGGAAGTCATGGAGATACTTTCAGGCAAACTGACGGTCAAACTGCCCGGCTCGGAAGAATGGGTCGAGGTAAAGGGCGGCGAATCCTTCAACGTCGCGGGCGATTCTCGCTTTGCGATGAAGGTTACGGAGCTGTCGGACTATTGCTGTTCCTTCGTCGGCTGATGCAAAGCTGCGTTCAAACGCTTGCTCCATCGGCTAAATCTAAGTGGTCAATTTCAGAAATAATGTCAGGGTTAGGCCGCAACCTTCTTTTGGGTGGTAAGGTAACCAGCGAGCAATCGCTCGCGCGCTGTAATCCGCGTGAGCAGGTCGGTAAGTTTATCGCGAGTGAACTTCCACGCAAAGGGCTTCGGATGCTGGTTGCTCAAGTCCTCGTAAAATGCGAGTCGCATGCGAACGGCATCCAAGTCGGGAAAGTCGTTCGGCGTGAGCACCTTGCGTTGGATCATCGAAAAATAGATCTCAACTTGGTTGAGCCAACTGGCGTGAACCGGAGTGTGGACCAAGATGATGCGAGGATCAACTTTCCTCAGGCGGTTGCAAGCCGCTTCGCCGCGATGCGACGAACCGTTATCCACGATCCAGAACAATCGTTTCGCCGAACGGTAGGGCTCTCACGCGAGAACTTGATCCACCAATCGGCCAAACGGTTCGATGCCGGTCGTTGCTTCGCAACGCCCCATGACATAACCACGCCGAACATCCCACGCCGCCAGATACTGCAATGCTCCGCCACGCTCGTACTCAAAACGAAGATCAGGATCAGGGCAAAGACGACGGCCAGCGAATTATCCCAGGTGCTTCTTTCGGACGCTGGCATTTTACCAGAAAGCGTCTGGTGGTTGCACTTCGCGAGCCGCAGCGCTAAGATGGTGGAAAATGGGATGCTCGAACGCCTCGACGGGCCCCCAGAACAGCAGGAGATGTAGTATGTACCAAGCAGTTCTACTTGCGCTGACCGTGGTGGTTGGCGCAGACGGCAGTGCCGCCCAATACCGCGACGGGCGTCCAGTTGCGAAGCTCCGCCTGGATGCCGTCGATCATGGTGTCGTGCTTCGGCACGGAGACGGCCCCGGCCAATGCGAC
>JANXQG010000153.1 GCA_025356915.1 Planctomycetota bacterium
GTTTTGACATCTTGGCGGGTGGTTGATAAAATACCCAGGGACGCGGTTTGAACGCCATAGCAATTTGGGGGGAATTAAGTTATACTAGAACTAGTCGGTCTGCTTGGGCAGCGGATCGTATCTTCGGAGGAGACGACTTCCATGCGGCGATCCGCCGGTGTGTTGTGTGGTGCGTTTGTGTTTCTGGCGATTCTTCGGCCGGCCGAGGGCGAGGTTTTCCTGCTTCGTAGCGGCGGGCGCATTGAGGGCGAGTTGGTCAACGCTGACGAGAAGCCTCGCACGTCCTACGTCATCTCCTTGCCCAACGGAGGCCAGCTCACGCTCGATGCCGCCGTGGTCGATAGGGTGCAGTCCGTGCGGCCCGAATTGGTCGAATACGAGAAGGTTCGGCGGCAGTATCCCGACACGGTCCAAGGCCAATTACAACTGGCCGACTGGTGCCGCGACCATAACCTCGCGACGGAACGTAAGACCCACCTGGAGCGCGTGCTGCAACTCGATCCCGATCAGGCCGACGCCCGCCGTACCCTTGGCTACCGCAAGGTTAATGACAAGTGGATGACGCGCGAAGAAGAGATGGCCGACAAAGGTTACGTCAAACGCGACGGCCGCTGGATGACCGGGCCGGACGCAGAACTTCACGACAGTCGAACTAAGCAACGCGCGGCCGAGATCGAGTGGATCAAGAAGATCAAGCGCTGGCGAGATGCGCTCGATGGGAGACAGCCCGAGGAAGCCGCCAAGAAGCTTCGTGCGATCGACGACCCCATGGCCATCTTCGGATTAGCAGAACGACTGAAGAAGGACCAACGCACCGATGCACGGCTGATATATATCGAGGTGCTGGCTCGCATGAACAAGCACGAGGCTCGCGGCCCTTTGGCCATCTGTGCGATGGACGATGCCGTGGAAGAAGTCCGCCTTTCCTGCCTGGATGAATTGCAGAAGCAAAAGGACGACGGGGTCACGGCCTACTTCGTGGGGCGAATGCGCGACAAACACACGAGCAACGCCATCATCAACCGTGCCGGCGTCGCCTTGGGGCGGATGAAGGATCCAAGCTGCATTGGCACCCTGATTGAGTATCTCGTGACAGGTCACGACGAAGTGATTCAGAGCGGCGGCGGGCCTGGTTCAATGACCTCGACGTTCAATAAGAACGGTGGAGGTGGTGGCGGCCTAGGCATGAATCAAAAGCCGAAGATCGTCCGCCACTTCCTGCAAAATCAGGGCGTACTCGACGCCATGATTGCCATCACCGGCCGGAACTTTGGCTATGACCAGCGGGCGTGGGCAACATGGTACACCAATCAGCAGGCCAAGGGCGCGCCGGTGGAGGCGAGGAAGTAACCGCTACTTTCGCCACTTCACCCACCCTTCGCTGATCGCACTCAAGGCGACACGGTCTTCCAGATTGGGACGAAAGACGGTGAGAATCAAGAGCGGTATGTACCAAGCCATGAACGTACCGCCTTCATAAGCCTTCCAAAACTGCGAGCCGAGCATGATTGCCGCGGAACAGGCGAGCAAGCTGCCAAGATTCTTCTGGGCAGGCCATAGGACCATGCTCCCGCACATGGCGACAAAAGCCGCCATGACTGGCCAGCGGAATTGGGACGGGACTTCCTCCCAAAAACCATGGATGTCGCGGGTGTGTACGTGCCATACGCCGAAGGTTTGGCAAAACTGATCCTTGTAGGATCCCAGGCTTGACGGCATGAAAGCCAACGATGCAGCCACGATCCCCAGCACGACCAGCACCGCCAAACTGAAGCGAAGCAGTCCCCGCCGCCAATAGAATGAACACCACAGCGGCAGAAGAAACAACGGACACCAAATAAGCCCCGCCGCCAACCCGACGAAAATGCCCGCAAGCGCAGGCCGGCGATATGCTTGGATGGCCCAAACCAGCAGTGCCGCCGGAACAACGTGATCGATGCGCGAAGTGAAATTGGCCGTGTAGGGCAACAATAAATAGAGAGTCGCCGCGGCAATGCCCGTATGCGTGTTATCAAAATGCCGATAGCCAATGAGAACCATCCCCAGCACGACGGCGAGGTGGGCGAGGATGGCCGTGGCGCGATTGAACGGCGCGCTCAATTCACTGGAAAAGACATGAAACAAGGGATAGCCTGGCCCCCGTTGCTTGAGGATCTCGCGAATATCGCCATTCTCTTGGCTGACATGCGGGTTTTCGCCCGATTTGGCCAGCGCCACGCCCTCGGTATTTGTTGATTGGTAGGTGATGACGTTCGACATGAGAAAGACCAACATCGCAGCGCAGGTGAATGTCAGACCGCTGGCCGAGAGATTCGGTTCCAGGAGCGGTCGCCGCACCATGGCCGAATCGATCAGCATGCGTAATAGGAAAAAACCACCCACGACGAAGAGCCATAAATAGCCCCGTTGTTCGAGCTGACGACCAACCTCCGGCTTGTTTCCCGTCTTTTCCACCACATCCCTGTTTTTTTGCGGTGGGTTGCCGTCCAATAGCAGACGTTTGTTGCCAAACTCCCCTGTCTCGCCGGTCTGTGCTGTCTCTTGGGCCTGTGCTTCCGAGTCGACAGACGGTTTGGCCGCCGGATCCTTCATTTCCCGACCATGCGTGACCATGAGCAGCCCGGGTGAGAGTAGGATCAGACCAACTAAATCCAGGTTTCTCACGCTCCAAAAGCGGCGAAACTTGAAATAGACCCCGACCATGATCAACGACGAGAGGTAAACCCACGTCGTCGCATTCATCTGGAATTCGTAAAGGATATCCTGCATTCGGAGGCAGCATCCCGTGGGGAGTGGGGCAACAATGCGGCCGGGGAGGATTATTTTCCCCAGCGTGGGGAATCCCCCACCATCCTATCAAAATAGCGGAAAACCGAAGAATTGCAAGCCCCTGCAAAGAATAAAAGGATTGAAAATTGAAAATTGAAAATTTCAGGATCTGTTCGGAAGTTGGTGCCCCGCCCGAAAAAGGTAGAATGGAACCCCTGAGCAAGCATTCAATCCCTGCCCTCAATTTGCAATTTGCATTTTGCATTTTGCAATTCCCCCACACACACAACAAGGCTCATCATGCCCCTGTTCGCTCCCGACAAGCAATCTCCCTCCAGTGCGTTCCCTCAGCGACACCTGACCCTGCTAGACTCGACTTCAATTATTGTCGGAATCATCATCGGGTCAAGTATCTTTCGCAGTACTCCGCTGATCGCCGGGCAAGTTCCCAACATTGGCTGGCTCGCGGGAGTTTGGGTAATTGGCGCGGCATTTTCCCTCATCGGAGCTATCTGCTATGCGGAACTAGCGACTGCATTTCCTAAGGAGGGGGGCGACTACGTTTTCCTGACCGAGGCCTTTGGCCGAAAAATCGGATTCCTCTTCGCCTGGGCCCAGTTCTGGATCGTTCGCCCCGGTTCCATCGGCACGCTGGCTTTTGTCTTCGCCGATTACGCAAACCGACTCTGCCCGCTGGAAGAGAGCTATCGGCCCCTGTTAATCTATGCCGTGGGAGGCGTGGCAGTCCTGAGCAGCATCAACTTGCTTGGCGCGCGGGCAGGCAAGTGGACGCAGAACTTGTTGACTCTGGTCAAGTTTTTTGGTTTGCTGGCCATCGTTGCGGTGGGCATGAGTTATTCCACTGCCACGACGGCAGCGGCCGAACCGCTGGCTGCCAAACCGCTCAATCTGGGCTTCGCTTTGATCTTTGTTTTTTTTGCGTACAGCGGCTGGAATGAAATGGCTTATGTCAGCGCAGAAGTTTGCCACCCGCAAAAGAACATCTTTCGCGCCCTGGTGCTAGGCACGCTGGCCGTGTCGGCCATTTATATCGCCGTGAACCTGGCCTTCGTCCACGCCCTGGGACTTGGTGGCCTGCAACAAAGCAAGGCCGTCGCGGCCGATGTGCTCAGCCTGAGCATCGGCCCTCGAGCAGGGCA
>JANXQG010000198.1 GCA_025356915.1 Planctomycetota bacterium
CGGGGCAGGCCAAGAGAGGCCTGCCCCGGTTTTTGTGCAGAAGATTACTTCTCGTCAGCCTTTTTGGGTGCATCCGGCTTGGGAGCGTCGTCAGGCTTGGGAGCATCAACCTTAGGAGCATCAACCTTAGGAGCAGCGGCCTTCTCGGCAGCGGCCTTCTCGTCGACGGCCTTCTCGTCGGCGGCCTTCTTGTCAGCAGCAGCCTTGTCGGCATCAGCCTTGGCCTTGTCGGCATCAGCCTTGGCCTTGTCGGCATCAGCCTTGGCCTTGTCGGCGGTGGCATTGGCATCGTCGACCTTCTTGTCGGCGTTGGCCTTGTCATTAGCGGCCTTCTTTTCATCGGCAGCCTTGTCATTAGCGGCCTTCTTTTCATCGGCAGCCTTTTCATCGGCGGCCTTCTTGTCGGCGGCGGCCTTCTTGTCGGCGTCGACCTTCTTCTGCGCGGCGGCCTTGTCAGCGGACGACTTCGCTTTGCTAGCATCCGTGTCATTGCCGCATCCCACGAGGACGAGGGCCAAACCCATTGCGAAAATTCCTGCAAACAATCTCATACAAAAACTCCTTGCTTGGAACCTGCTGCTGATCCCCCTGGTTTCCGCACCGAGCGGAGTCCAATCGAAGATCCCTCGCAGATTCTCTGGTAAAAAACCAAATCTTGAAAAACCTTTTATTCCACAGCTCTCTCGGGGCGACTTGCTTCGCCACGGAGATTCCGTTAGTTTGATGTTTGGATCGACCGCTTGCAAGGGGGTGGGAAGCGAATTTCGACAATTCTCATCTAAAATGAGATGAAATATCCGAATTTAATGCAAACCGTTCGCGAAGTTGCTCCAATGCGTGAATTGATTGCCTGTTTTAACCCCAATAGGCGTTGCGGACTGCGCGCCTACTGGACGAACTGGCCTTCAACCTTCAAAATGCCGAGAGGGTATTGGCAGCCGACATCTTTCGTAATCGAGAAGCCCCCACCTAGTGGGGTTGCCACCGTTGTTACACACATCTTTTGGACCCCATCCGGCTTGCCCGGATGGTGAATAAGGTTGAATGGCTAAATGGAGACTTGTGTGTAACAACGAGGGCGTTGCCGCTGCGGCGATTACCGGCGAACCCGAGTTTTGGGGTAAGATGTACCTGATGTACCTAGTGTAGTGATTCGGAAGGATTAGTTATGGTTTCATGGACTGGTTTCGAGAAAATTGTGCGGCAGGGTGAACCCCTGGCCATGCATACCTGGTTTCAATTGGGCGGGCCAGCGGAATATTTCGCCGAGCCGGAAAATGCCGATCAGTTGATTGCGCTGCTCAAACGCAGTCATGAAGAAAATGTCGAGGTCCGCCTTCTGGGCCAGGGATCGAATGTTCTCATCCGCGATGAGGGCGTGTCGGGCCTGATCCTACGGCTTACATCGACGGAGTTTGGCAAGATCGAGATTGACGGCCAACAGGTCACCGTGGGCGGCGGAGCAAACCTCGGACACCTGGTCACCACGTCCGTTCACCGCGGCCTGGCCGGAATGGAAATGCTCGTCGGCATCCCCGGCACCATCGGCGGTGCCCTGCACGGCAATACCGGCGCACATGGCGGCGACATCGGACAGTGGACCGCGTCGGCTACCGTGATTACGGCGGCCGGAGAGACGATCGAACGCTTGCGCGACGACCTGGTCTTCGGCTATCGTGAAAGCAGTCTCGATGAGCCGGTGATCCTTGCAGCCACGTTTGTGCTGGAAGAAGACGATCCGCGCGAGTTGGCTAAACGCATGCAGAAGCAGTGGATCCTCAAGCGGGCCAATCAGCCGATGGGGCACCAGTGTGCCGGATGTATCTTCAAAAATCCCCGCGGGACGAGTGCCGGCGAGTTGATTGAGAAGTGCGGACTGAAGGGAACCCGCATCGGCGGTGCGGTCGTCAGCGAGCGCCATGCGAACTTCATTGTCGCGGAGCCTAATTGCACGAGCCAGGATGTGCAGCGATTGATCGACCTGGTACGCAGCCAGGTAAACGACCGAATGGAAGTGCAAATGGAACTGGAAGTCGAAATCTGGTGAGCGCAGCCAAGAAGAAAAACTCCCTGCCGATCGTGCCGTTCTGGTTGCGGCAGACGGTCGTGATGTTGTTTGGCCCGGGCCGAACGGTCACGCTAGCCGTCTTGGTTGTGGCGGCCTTTATCGGCGGTACCTGGGCGGTTTGGCGGTATGTCGAGAGGCATGTCGAGAATTCTCGCGATTACCTGATAAGCGTCGAGCAGATCACCATAACTCCGCGGCCCGAATGGGTTCGCAGCGACGTTCGTGCCGAAGCCTTCCGCACGGCTAGCCCGCCCGATCGGCCGCTGTCGAGTCTCGATAACGGCTTGGCGCAGCAGATTGGCAATGCATTTAAGGTTCACCCTTGGGTTGCCAAAGCGACCGTCACGGTGAAGACGGCCTGGGTGAACGTCGACCTTGTTTATCGCCGGCCCGTCTGCATGGTGGAACTCGTCAACGGTTCGGTCACCGAGCTGTTGCCCGTCGACGGTGAAGGTGTCTGGCTTCCCGGCGAGGACTTCTCGCAGAAGCAAAAGGAGTCTTACCCGTGCCTGGTAGGCGTCGATCAACGGCCGATTCAGCCCGTGGGAAATGTCTGGGGCGACACGCGCGTCGTTGAGGGTGCATCGATTGCCGCGGCATTATTGCCCGTTTGGCAACAACTCAAGCTCTATCGCATTCAGACGGCGCAGAGTCCCTCACCGGGCGATCTAGGGCCGAGCTACGAGCTTTACACGCGTGCTGGTACGCGGATTATTTGGGGTAAGGCACGTGGAGTCGCGGCCTCGAGCGAACCCACCACGGAAGACAAGGTAGCCCGGCTCAGGCAGTACGCGGCGTCCCACGGAAGTCTCGATGCCGGACCGCCTTTCGATGTCCGCAAGCTCCCGCCGGCAGGAGCCGCGAATTTCTAACCCGGTTTGATTCGTTTCTTCTGGAGTAATACTGGCAATTTCCTAAGGGGGACACTTGACAACGCCAGTAACTCCAACGAAACTAAACCTTGTCGTTCCACCGTTGTGGGATCCAGGTGGCTACGACAAAAGCAAGGATCCCGCAAGTCAGAACATTCCTATACCGCAAGCGGTATAGAACGTACTCCCGAGAAAAACCATGAAAATTCGCATCTGTGCCCTCGTGGCCCCCGTTTTATTGGCCATCGCCCTACCCTCCCTGGCCGCCCCGCGTGACGATTCAGCCGCCGAGAAACTCGGTTTCAGGCTCTCGCTGCAATGCTGGACCTACAACCGGCTGACGTTCTTCGAGACGGTTGACAAAGCTGCCGGACTGGGCATCAAGTACCTGGAAGCGTTCCCCGGCCAGAAGCTCAAGCCCGGCTCCAACGAAAGCATGGGCCCCGGCCTGAGCATAGCCGCTTGCGAAGAGATCAAGAAAAAACTGGCCGACGCCGGGGGGATGAAGATCGTGGCCTTCGGCGTGGACGGGGTTCCCACCGACGAGAAGGGTGCCCGCAAAAGGTACGAGTGGGCCAAGAGGATGGGGATTGAGGTTCTGGTGACCGAAACCGAGCCGAACGAGATTCACGACAAACTATGCACCGAGTTCAACATCCGCTATGCCTTGCACAACCATCCCCAGAGCTGGCAGCCGGAAAAGGTTTTGAAATTCAGTAAGGACCGCTGCAAGCTGATTGGCTCGTGCTCCGATACGGGCCACTGGATGCGCGCGAAGCGCGTTCCGGTCGACACGCTGAAAATGCTTGAAGGACGCATCGAGCACCTACACCTCAAGGATCTCAATGAGTTCGGCGGCCACGATGTGCCCTGGGGCACCGGCAAGGGCAACCCTGCCGGGGTACTGGCCGAGTTGAAGCGACAAGGGTTCAAAGGCTACTTTTCGATCGAATACGAGCACGGCAGCCTAGACGACCTAGCCAAGAACTTGCCCCTGTGCGTGAAGTTTTTCGACGAGACCTGCGCGGAGCTGGCGAAGTAGCTTAGGACCGAAGAATCAATAACTGTCGCAAGATAAGTAGCAGGTACACTCCGTGTGTCGTCATACACCGATCGGGGAGCGTGTAAAACATGGCAGTTATTGTTGCGCCGATCTTGGATCACCTCAACGCTGAGCTACCTGTGACCGTAGTTGGCAAGGTTAGGATCAATGCCGTCTGTTTGTTATGCGCCGCATATACGGCACAGTCAGATGTTAGCTACTATGCCACCTATACCCTATCGGCCGTGGAAACCGCAGTCTTTCTCGATTTTGCGCAAATGCTGGAAATCCGCGGAGACGGTCCCTAATGTCCGTGATCGCCCGGCTGTGTTGATTGCCACCGCCGTCGGCCGCCAAAACCTTGTCCGGTTGACGAATTGCCACCGGGTTGTTCGGCGTTTCCCATCGACGGTTGGTTGCCAGGCGACGAGCCGCCGAATGTGCGGCCGAACCCTCGGTTGGCCCATGGCGGCGTTGAAGAAGTTGGATTATTGCTGCCACTGGTGCCGGGGGGGGTGGTTTCCGTATTTTTGGCTTGCACGGCGTCACCAGCGAATGCTGCCAAGGCTTTTTGGACGGCTGCCGCGCTGGTGCGATGCAGGGTGACCACCCGCACCGTTTCGTTTTGCGAAGCTGCCGCCACATCGAGTTGCTGGACCACTAGCTTGACCTCTTCAAATAAGGCGTCGGTTGCGGCGATAACCAGCGTGTTCGTGCGAGTGTCAACGCCGACCGAGATTCGCGTTGCCTCGTCGCGTCGGTTCTGCCCGCCCTGATCGCCGCCGCCTTCCTGACCACCGCGCCCGCCGCCGCCGCCGCCACCCATCCCACGCATGAAGAACGGCATGATCCCACGTCCCTGCTGCTCCTGCCCCTGGGCAACCACGATGCGATCGGCATAGATCTGACGAAGCACGTCGGCGATGTCCTTGGCATGTGCATGCTCAACCGCGATCATCCGCGGCTTGGGCGAGACCCCGATCTCTTCTGGGCTTTCCTTCAGATCGAGAACTTTAAGCAATTGCTCGATCGTGTCTTGATCGGCGCGGTTTGCCAGCACCAAAAGGGCATTCAATCGAGCCTCGGGCGTAATCTTGATTGGACCGGTGGCCAATACCCTGCGGCTCGCTGCAAGCCGTGAAGCTTCCGAACCTTTATCAGAAGAACCTTCGGATTCGTAGGATCCGCCGGCGAGAATTTTGTCGAGTGTTTCTGCCACGGCTTGGGCTTTGGCGTGCTTGAGGTAAAAAACCGTCATCGGCCCATTCACCGATCGGTCGGATGCCGCCATCAGTAGGCGCTCGAACTCGTCGAGTGCCTCAATATCCTCCGAAGTAATCGTCAAACCATTGGGGCCGGGAATCACGATAATCACCGCGGGCGATTTGCCTTCCACGGCGGCCTTTCCTGGAACAGGATCAGCCACCAAGGCGGAAGGCGGAAGGGGAACGGCGGCCTTCGCTGGGACAGAATCAGCCACCCAAAAGATGCGGGCACCAAACAACTTGCCAGAACTCGCAGATGCGGTCAATGTTACTTTGGAGACTGGCGCAGCTTTGGGGCGGTCCTGAGGTTTCTGCTCCGGTTTCTCCTCCGGCCACCTCGGCGGATCTGCCGGTCGCTCGTCAAGCATGGGCATTCTTTCCTTCGTTTCGGTCGCCGGATTCGATCCACTGCCTGCCGAAGGAGCCACGATGCGAATCTTGTTCGGCCGCATGGTGGGCCAGACTTCCTCGACGCGCCGCAATGCCGCTCGGGCAGCCCCTTCGCTCATCGGCAGCGTGCGAACGCGGCCTCCCTGGCCGGCATCGCCCGAGTTGAAATGCTCGCCCAATTTGGTCAGCAGATCACGAATCTGAAGGATCTGGGCATCCGTCCCGCGGATTAGCAACTGGCGATTCGTCACGTCGGCATCGATTTGGGGAGCTGTGGTTGACGGTTGCTTCGGGTCACCGGAACTGAACAACTTATTGATCGAGACGAGGGCACTTTGCGGATCGACGCGCGTCAGCCGGATGACCTCGACACGTTGTCCCTCATGCTGCAATTGCGCGAGCGTGGTC
>JANXQG010000380.1 GCA_025356915.1 Planctomycetota bacterium
ATGGGCTGGAAGCGGGCGGGCATCACGTCACCAATATCCTCTTCCACCTATCCAACACGCTGCTGCTGTTTTGGCTGCTGCGCTGGCTGACTGGCCGAAGTTGGTGCAGTGCTGCCGTGGCTGCCTTGTTTGCCGTACACCCCATGCATGTCGAGTCGGTCGTATGGATCGCGGAACGCAAGGATGTGTTGAGTACGTTTCTTGGACTTCTGACCTTGCTGGCCTACGTTCGCTATGCAAAGAACCCCAACATATCTCGTTATATCCCCGTTTTTGTCCTGCTCGCATTGGGGCTTCTCGCCAAGCCGATGCTTATAACCCTTCCCTGCGTCTGCTTGCTTTTGGACTACTGGCCGTTGGGGCGACTGAAGCTGTCGGGCGATACCGATTTGCCGCTTCGACCAGCACCGGTCGAGCGTCCCGCATATCCGCAGCGCAGGGCCAAGCGAAATCAACGGCTTCCCCCGGTGGCGAAGGTGCAGCAGATTAAGTTTTCCCCACAAGGGCCCCCGTTCCAACAAATGGTCCTATTGGTCGTTGAGAAGATCCCGCTGTTCCTGCTTTCGGTTATCTCCGCGGTGATTACCCCCTATGCCCAGAACCATGGCGGCTCGATGGCATCCGCTTCGGAGCTATCTTTCGCATTTCGCATTGAGAATTCGTTGCAGTCCTATCTGATGTACATCACCCGGATGTTTTACCCGGGCAAGATGTCCGTGCTCTACCTCCTCGACGTGAACCATGTCGATCACGTCTATACTGCGGTCGCGCTTGCTGTACTCTTGCTGATCACCGGGCTAGTGATCTGGGGGGCATATCATGGGCGGCGTTACCTCGCGTTCGGGTGGTTCTGGTACGTCGGAACCTTGGTGCCAGTCATCGGCATCGTCCAGGTCGGCGAGCAAACCCATGCCGATCGCTACACGTATATCCCCTACATCGGTCTTTTCATCATGCTGGCCTGGGGCATCGCCGATCTGATCGGCCTGTTGCCGAAGTTCCGCACGATTTTCCAGTGTGGGACCGGTTTTGCATTGATGCTCGTGCTAACAATCTGCGTCAGTTGGACGAAATACCAGTTGCAGTTCTGGACTGGCGTGGAAGTTCATCTGCGGCATGCCCTGACGATCACGCCCGACAATTGGAACATGCTCAATAACCTTGGCGTCAAACTATGGAAGAAGGGGCAGGACGAGGATCTCAATGCGGCGAAGGCGGAATCGAAGGGGGACCTGGAAGCGGCAAAGGCACACCACCAAAAGGCACTCGAGTTCAAAGATGATGCCAAGGCACAGTGGAATCATGGCATTGACAAGCGTCCGACAGCGACCGACATCCATAGCAACCTCGGCTATGCCTATTCGGAGGCGAACGACCTCGACAAGGCTGGGTGGCATTTGACCGAGGCCGTGCGACTGAAGCCGATTTCTCCGCGGCCCCACAACAATCTCGGCCGGGTGCTGTTGCGGAGGAGTCAGCAGCGAGAAGCGGAAGCCCGCGAGGCCGAAGCCAAGGGGAAGACCGATCCGGCGGAAGCGGCAAAAGTTCCACGCCTGAAAAATGAAGTGGAATTGCAACGCAACCTCGCCATTGAACAGTTCGAGGAGGCGGTCAGGCTCGATCCTTCCCTGCTGGAAGCGCGATTGAACCTTGGCGAGGTCTATTTGTCGTTGAACAACCTCGACAAGGCAGAAATGCATTACCTGGAAATTCGGAAACTGCTTTCGGAAAGCGTTAAGGACCGGGAGACGATCAATAACTTCAGCCAGGGCTGTTTTGGGTTGGCAAGAGTCGCTCTAGCTCGCAAGAAGACCGACGAGGCCATCGAGTATTTGCAGCAGTCGCTCAAACTGAACTCCCAAAGGGAAAACATAGCTGCGATGCAATTGCTGGCCAGCGTGCGGTTCCACCAGGGAGAGTATCGCGAGGGCGAAAAGAGTCTTTGGCCCCTGCTGGCCGTCCTGCCGATGGCGCAGCGGCGTGCCATGGCGGAGCAATTTGGCAGACAGTTAGAAGCCGTTGGCAAAACCAAGGAAGCCGTGCAGGCATGGAACTTCCTGGCCTGGGTGTTTGCAACGAGTCCTGAACCCCATCTTCTCGATCTGGAAGCGGCAATGGTCTTTGCTCAGCGCGCCGTGACGATGACAAACCGGCAGGATCCGGTGGCAATCGACACGCTGGCTGCCGCTCAAGCCGCATGCGGTCAATTCAAGCAAGCCGTTCAAACCGCCCAAACCGCGATTAATTTAGCGAAATCGCAGGGCAACAAGCCGTTGACCGACGCGATTGTTCGGCGTTTGCAGTTCTACCAGCAGGGAAAACCTTACCGATGTGATCCTAACGGAAGCGATAGACCCTGAGAATCAAGACTAACTCCCCTCTCCCATACGCGGGAGAGGGGTAGGGGTGAGGGAATATGCGACGAAATAACAGAGCCATTTTTAGACGGTTCCTAAGCTTTCCTCTCGAACCCCATAGGTGCGACCGATGTCCGTAATCTGCCAGTGCCCGTCGTGTAAGGCAAAATATCAGGTCAGCGACCAGTACGCTGGATGTACCGTCAAATGCCCAAAGTGTTCTGGGGCGGTTGTCGTGCCAACGGTCGCATCGCCCACAAGTCCCGTGGGCTTGGTATCCAAGAACCCGTCACCTGAGGGTGCAACCAAGGCAGATTCTCCCTCGATTTCCTCTACACCTGAACTACCTAAAGTACGCACGGTGAGCCTCGTCGAAGATTCACCGGCCGTTGCCATTTCATCCTCGGATACCACTTCAGGCGATCAAGATGCCGACCCTGCGCCACCTGCCGACGACGGTCTCTCGTTCCTTGCCGATGAGATGGATGGGCCGCGCCATCGCCCAGCGACTAAGCTTCGCGCAGTGCCAGCCGTCGTGGAGCAAGCGTCTGCGGAGGATGAGTCCATTGACGCCGTCGCGGGCGATGCGGTTTCCATCCCCAGTCTTGCCGCTCGATCACCCAAGACCAAGGGTGCCCCTCCTTCTCTTTTTCCGCATCCCTCCAAGAAGAAAAAGAAAGACCTTCCCGCGTGGTTGATTCCAACGATCGCTGCGGTGGGTGCGGCGGCCTTCCTGGCGATCGGGGCGGCAATTTACCTGACGTTCTTCATGGCATCGAAATCGAAGCCAGGCAGTGTCTCGACCGCTGGCTCCTCCACCGCAAGCGGCAGCAAGGACTCGGGTAAGCCAGGCAAGGTGGAGCCAAAGGTTCCCGTGCTGTCCATCGATTGGCCCGAGAACCAGCGCGTTGGCGCGTCGCTGTTCGTCAACGACGATAAGAGAGAAATCGACCTGAAAGGGCCGATTCTGATTCCGCTTCCGCCGTCCAGCACGCAATACCGTTTTCGTCTTGAACGGCGAGGGTTCCAGCCAAAGAAATTTGCCCGAGCTTCCCAGCAAGATGACCAGGGTTACACCGTTTCTGAATGGGAACCGGTACTCCAGGGAATCGACTGGGAGCAGGACTTTGAAGCGGCGAAGAAAACGGCGGCAACTCATAACAAGAATGTTCTCCTCCTCTTCGACGCCTCCGATTCCAAGGAGAGCAGTTTTGCTTCCAGCCGCTTTGCTGAATCGGTCGCCCTGCGCAAGGAATTCCGCGAGCGGGCCGAAAAAGAGTATGTCTGCGTCTATATTGACAATCCCCAAAAGGCCGACTCGCAGGGCAGAGTGGAAAATGCCGACCGCAATCAGGAATTCACCAAGAAGTTCCGTATTGAAGTCTTTCCCACGGTGGTCGTGACCGATCCGAAAGGCCGGCCGTTCGGCATTATGGAAGATTATAAGATCAACGGAATCAATGCCTTCCTGGAGCTGATGGACAAGTGGGATGCCGACGGCAAGAGCCTCCTCGACTTGCTCGCCAGGATTGATGCTTTGCCCAAAGAGAGTCCGAATTCCGACCTCGTCGGAAAGGCTCTCGATTTCCTGGAAATGAGCAAGCTGGACCGATTCTACGGCCACACGATTAAGAAACTGACCGCCCGCTTGCCCAAGGGTGAGGGTCGTCCGGTCACGAAGGAAGCGTACGAATATTGGATGCGTACCCTGGATCGGGCCACCAGGAATCCCGATCAGGCAAAAAAAGTCGTGGATGAGTTCGATCAATGGAAGAAGAATCGGATATTCAAGAACCATGACATGGGAGCGGCGTTGCATCTGGCTGCGGCTTTTGTCCTGAACCAGCTCGGGCCCGACCACCGCAAGGAGGCCGCTCAGAAGGTCAAGGAAGGTCTGGCCTTTGAGCCGCGCGACCCCCGCACAAGGGGCTTGCTCGAACAGTTCAACCAGGCCCTCACCGGTGAACGTGGCGAAATGCCCCGCGGCTCAGGCACCGGCTTCTGCATCGCGGAAGGCAATTACGTCCTGACGAACCACCATGTGATTAATGGTGCGAAGAAGATCAACGTGCATCTGAATGGCGAGAAGGAGAAGTATTCGGCCAAATTGATTGCCGACAATGAGGCGGGCGACATGGCCCTCTTGAAGATTGATTTGCCTGCCGCCAAGAAGCTCACGCCCATCCCGTTGATGGCTAGTGATGTAAAGATTGGCGAAGACGTCTGTGCCCTGGGCTTTCCCGGAGTTCTGAGCCAGAATATCACGCTCACCTTGACCAAGGGCATTGTCAGCACCCTTCCGGGCAGCCCGGAGGACAATGACGGGTTCATCGCTACCGACTGCAAGGTCAATCCGGGCAATAGTGGCGGCCCACTCTGTAGCTTTTTCGGTGGCATTGCCGGCATGGTCACTGCCAAAAGTCATAATACCTCCAGCGAGGACAGCTACGGACTGGTGATTCCGGTAGCCCGATTACACAAATTCCTCACCGAGAACCTGCCTGCCGATGCCCGCCGACCGCCTCCAAATCGGGCCAAAACGGCGAACCTGAAACTAAGCGACCTTGCGGAGAAATTTGCGCCTTCGGTTGTTTATATTGAAAACCTTCAGTAACGGTCCCACAAGGAGAATTATCGTGGCCTTTCGTTTCAAGCTGACGTTCGCTTTCGTCGTGGGTTGGGCTGCAACGGCCTCCGCGCAGAGGATGATCACACTGAACCCGGTGCAACTGAGCGGCTCCATCGTCCAGGTGAGTCCGCAGAGTATCGCAATCAAGGCCGCTAACGGACAGAACTGGACCCTGAAATTACAGCAGGGGAAGACCAAAGTCAAAATCTCCGGTTCCGCCGAACCCGAAATGCTCACGCCGGGAACCTGTGTGCGATTTACGGCATCGATCGACAAACGAACCTGCAAAGGGCAGGAGAAAATCGACAAGATCACGATGTTCACCCAAACGCCGGGCGTGACGGAACGAACTCTTGGCGTCGAACTGGAAAGCGAACATCCGCAAGCGAACGAAAACGAAGCCAATGCGGGGGCACCGCCCGCTGCTGATCGCGAACCGGCACCTAAGCCGGGTCGAGCACGCGGTCCCGGGGCGAAAGGGCCAAAACTGTCCGTGCCTGACGTCGCTGCCTATGATGTGTGTGCCCAAATCGTTAGTTGTCGTGGCGGGCGGTTGATTGTCTCCGTGCAAAATCGTTTCTTCAAACCAAAAATCACGGTCGAACTCTCCGCCGATGCACAAATTGGCCTCGACCTCGGAAACTTGTCTCTGGCCAAGCCAGGTGATAAGATTTCCGCAACTGGGTACTACATCGCGCCGGGGATCTGTGAAGTAACCAACAGCGTTGAGGTTGCCCTAACCAATCCGCTCGCTCCGCCGGGAAGTCATTCGCATCGCGCCCGCCCTGCGCCCCGTGGAAGCGACGCATCTCGACGGCCAGGTGGAAAGGCCAAGCCCGTTGCGGCGGACGATACTGCAACCACCGAAAAGGTTCCAGCCAAAGAACCGGCGGAAGTGGAAGCTCCTGCCATGGATATGCCACCCGAAAAGGATGATCCCCCCGCAACAACTGAACCGGAGACCAAACCGGAACCGAAAAAGGTAGACGAAAAGCCAGAGAAAAAGCCTGCGGTGCCAGACGACGAGAAAGACGTCTTTGAAAAGTAGTTTGTGACGGAAATCGGGGGGAAATCGGGGGACGCGTTATTGGTTTTCCTATTTTCTGAGCAATTTCGACAATAACCAGTAGGGCAATTCCCCTGTCCGAATCGGGACAATTGGCACGGCAGGACTTGTAGGGGCTATCGCCCCCACGCACCTGCTCGACCGCAGCCCCCAAGTCCTTCTACCGCTTTGCGCCCGTCGCAGCGACTTTCTCGGGGGTGGCAAGATACTCCTCCGTCGAGCGACCGATGTAGCGAATGCTGCTGGCTTCGCCACGAAAACCGACGACGCTCTTGTCAACGTCAATCTGCCGGCCAAGAATCTGGCCGCGATCGATGTCAAACCGCACGCTGCCGGAAGTCTCGTATTGCAGCACTTGGGCCTCGGTGGCCGGATCCTGGATAGGCGTCATGATCTGCGTCGACATCGAGATCGTGGCAATGCCAGTCCGCACGCTCTCCAGCTTATAGCTCTGCATGGCGAGGATCCGCCGCACACTGCCGTCGGAGAGCGGAACGTCGAGGTTGTTCTGACTCGACCAGCGACTGCCCACGGCCACGGCATGCTCGGGGAGTTGAATCGTGATCTCTCCCTGCCCCGCCACCGATGCCTTGACGAAGTTCTGCTTCCGCTGCAAGACCTTGCCCTGATTGTCGATCGTCACCAGAGCCAACGGCACGCCGACCGCACGCGCTACGTCTTCAAAACCGTGGGGAGCGCAGGGATCGGTGCGGCTATTGTAGTGGACTTCATCGCGACCGCTAAGGCTGTGCCGCATGTCGACACTTTCCACCATGTGGTCGAAAACAACCGAACTGTCCGGCTTAACTTCATAAACGCGCCAGACCTTGATCGAGGTGGTGGTCGTCTCGGCCGTCTGTGTGCTGCCGGAGACCGAAGTGCGGATCCGGCAGCGATGGACCACGGTCCAGCGGAGCGAATCGCCAGAATGAAACTGATAGCGGAGAAGGTATTCCTGGGACTCGGCTTGCTTCGCCTTAGGCTCTTCGGCACCAACCGCCGTGAAGGAAAGGCAAACCGCGCCGCACAACAACGATCCAGCAACCATGCCGATCTTCATTTCTCGATTCCTTTCGAGATAAAAGTTACTTATTGCGAGTTCAGTTCGTTTCTACGGGAAAACTGTCCGCCCCAATTCAGTTTTTCCCGCAAGGTGCGATAGTAACTATGGCCCGGAGGGGCAACGAGCCTGAATTGCACGGGAGCGCGGGTCACTCGGATGCGATCGCCCTGCTTCAGCCGACATAACACGCGGCCATCTACCACGGCCGACGTTTCCGGATGCGGTTGGACGACCTCCATCTCGTAAACGCGATCGGCCGAATCGACCACCGCACGCATCGTCAACGTGTGCGGACTCAGAGGCGTGATCACCACCGCCTCCAGATCCTTCCGCAGAATCGGGCCGCCAGCCGAAAGGCTGTAGGCCGTCGATCCGACGGGCGTGCTAATCATCAAACCATCGCCACTATACGTTGTTACCAATTCCGAGTCAACATAAAGATGGATATCCATCAGAAGAAACGGCGGTCCAGTCCGCACGGCGACTTCGTTGAGGCACATCTGCCGAAATTCAGCGATATCGTTACGAATAACTTGGCAGTCAAACATCAGGTGTTCGACGACTTGCAGCCGCCCGGTAGATAATTCGCCAAGAATTTTAGGCAGTTCGTCGGATGAAATATCAGCCAGGAAACCCAGTTTGCCTAGATTGACAGCAATGACGGGCAGTTGTCGTTGGCCCATTTGATGGGCAGCTCGCAAAATCGAACCGTCGCCACCGAGAACGATGGCTAGGTCGGCTTCCACACGGGAGAGGTCTTCCTGGCCGCCAAAATCTTCGACAACAATGTCGGCAAATTGCGCGATGACAGGTCGGAGCCGCTCGACTTCGTCCAGAAAGTGGGGACGTTGGCCCGTGCTCAGAAGGATGACGCGGAGCCGCTGGCCGCGAGTAAAGGAAATCGATTGTGGAGGGGGGTGTGTCATCTCAGAGGAGCATGCTTCAGGCTGGCTAATTTGCGGCAGGTTTCGGCAATGCCCCGACTGGAAAGTCCCAGATCGGCCAACTGCTCCGACCGATCGGCATGCTCGACATACTGATCGGGAATTCCCAGGCGGCGAATATGGCTGGTGTCGAGTCCGGCATCGTTGGCAGATTCCAACACTGCGCTGCCGAAGCCGCCCATCAGACAACCTTCTTCCACCGTGACCACGAAAGGATGTTCACGCACGGCCTGGAGGATCGCCCGAGTATCGAGCGGTTTGACGAAACGTGCGTTGATCACCGCCAGTTCGACACCTTCTTCAGCCAGCTTTTCTGCGGCGTCAATACATTCGCTCAACAGGGGACCGAAAGCGATCAACACGCCATCGGCGCCTGGCCGGACCAATTCCGATTCGCCGAGTTCGATGGGGGCCACATCGCGGGGTACCGGGACCACGTTGGCCTTGGGATAGCGAATCGCCGTGGGATGATCGTGGTTCAAGGCCCAGGGGATCATCAGTTCCAAATCGCGTTGGTCGCCCGGGGACATGATGACTAGGTTGGGGAAGACGCGGAGATAGGCGATATCAAACACCCCGTGGTGCGTTGAGCCGTCGGGCCCAACCACGCCCGCGCGGTCCAATAGCAGCGTCACCGGCAAATCCTGGAGCGAGACCTCCTGGAATATCTGATCGTAGCTCCGTTGCATGAACGTGCTATAGATGTCAACCACGGGCCGGATTCCGCCCTTGGCCATGCCAGCAGCCAGGGCCACCGCATGCGATTCGCAGATGCCGACGTCGAAGAATCGGTCGGGGAACTGATCCCGGATCGGCTCGAGCATGTTACCCTGGCACATGGCAGCCGTAATGACCGCCACCCGCGAGCCTTCGCGGCGCATTTCCTGAAGCAGCGTGTCGCTGGCGACCGCCGTATAGGGCCGTGTGCCGTTGCTCTTGAAGGAGATCGCACCGGTGGCGCGGGAAAACGGACCCGGCGTGTGAAACAAGGCGGGGTCTTCCACCGCAGGATCGTAGCCGTGCCCCTTCTCCGTCACTACATGGAGAAGCACCGGGCCTTTGACCTGTTTGGCCATGGTCAGATACTTCTGTAAATGCCGGATGTTGTGGCCATCGACGGGGCCGTGGTAGTGGAAGCCTAGATCCTGGAAAAGCATGCCGCCCACCAGGCCTGCCTTAACGGCGTCTTTGACCTGGTGCAAGAACCGCTCCACCGGATCGCCGATTATCGGCACACGGGCGAGCATTTTTTGCACTTCCGATTTGATACTCGCATAAAGCGAGTTCGTCCGCACGCGATCCAGCGACTCAGCCAGAGCACCGACTCGCGGGCAGATCGACATCTTATTGTCGTTGAGCACGACGATCAGATTTTTCTTCAGGCCGCCGGCGTGGTTCAATGCCTCCAGGACGATGCCGGAGCTGAATGCCCCGTCACCGACGACCGCGACGGAGTGACGGTTTTCATCCGGCCGCAGCAGGTCGTCGGCACAGCGCATGCCCAGGATACAACTGGTGGCACAGCCCGCGTGGCCGGTAAGGAACAGATCGTAGAGGCTTTCCACCGGGTTGGGATATCCCATCAATCCGCCGCGAACTCGCATTGAATGGAAGTCTTTGTAGCGTCCGGTAACCAGCTTGTGTGGGTAGATCTGATGACCGGTATCCCAGATTAACCGGTCGCGGCTGAAGTCGAAGGTGGTGTGCAAAGCCAGAGTCAACTCAACGACACCCAGATTGGAAGCGAAGTGAGCCGTCCGTCGCGAAGCGAGGCCACAGAGTGCCTCGCGGATATCGGCAGCCAACTGAGTCAGTTCCTGCTGTGTCAGCTTTTGCAAATCGTTCGGAGAGCCAATCGTGGAAAGAATCTTGTCCATCAGGAATTTCTCTCCAAAACATAACGAGCAAGCGCGATGAGGCCATCGGCTTGAGATCCCAACGGCTCCAACGCCGCACATGCCTCCGCAATCAATTGTGCGGCGTAATCCGTACTTTCGTCAACTCCGAGCAGGCCGGGGAAGGTGATTTTGCCTTTTTCGGCATCTTTCCCCACGCGCTTGCCCATGCTTTCTTCAGTGCTGCGGACGTCCAAGAGGTCGTCGGTGATTTGAAAAGCCAATCCGAGTCTTCGACCATATTCGTCCAATGCCCTCAACTGCTCCGGTGCGGCTTCGGCGGTCATCCCGCCTAATCGAAGGGAGACGCAAATCATTGCGCCGGTTTTGCGGGCATGTATCGATTCGAGATGTTCGCGGTCATGAATGGCTCCGTCCGATCCGGCGAGAGGTAGTACGTCAAGCTTTCCAGCCTCACTTTGGGCAACATCGTCGGCCTGTCCACCTACCAACTGACAGGGACCGGACGCCTCGGCCAATGCCGCACAACAAGCAGCCGCCACGCTCTGAGGGCGAATGCCTTCGGCCAATACCTGAAAAGCCAAGCTCAACAGGCCATCGCCAGCCAGGATGGCCATCGCCTCACCAAAGACCTTGTGGCATGTCGGCCGACCGCGACGGAGATCGTCGTCGTCCAT
>JANXQG010000208.1 GCA_025356915.1 Planctomycetota bacterium
AGGTTGCACACCCCATCAAACACGACGATATATCTCGCGTCCATCGTATTTTTTACGCAACGCAACGCCCCGCCCATAACCAAACGGCGCGAGGGGGAATGTGGGACAATTACCCGTGAACAATTACCTCGCCTTCTGACGTACTCTGCCAGTCAAGCTTTGAAGGATACAAGTCGCGCAGAGCCGACGCTAAGTCGGGGAACATAAAATCGAATCCTTCTTCCCGCAAACGGCGCGAGACACAGTAGCGACCGTAAATTGCGAGTTCCGGATCCGTCCGCATGATCAAAGGTGCGCCCAACCGCACCATCCAATTCGCTGCCGGTAACCCGAAGGGTGCCCGAAGAACCTGCCTCAGCTCGCGCATGAACTCGGCGTTTGAAACCGGATTGGGTGCCGTAGCCAGATACGCGCCTTTCATACCGTGATTCAATATTGCGCGGACAAGGAGTTGGTTCATGTCCTGCTCGTGTATCCAACTGATTCCCTGTCGCCCATGGCCCACTGTCCCGCCCAGGCCCCAACGAACCAATCTGGCGAGTCGAGGCAAGGCACCGCCACCGCGTCCGAGTACAAACGTAGTTCGCAAGATAACTTGGCGCATCTGAGGAAGCACTGCCCGAGCATACGCATCTTCCCGGATTATACGATAGCACCCTACGTGCGACAACAACCCTCTTGGGCCTAGTGCATGCAACCGTGGCGCAGTAAAATCAATGACAGGCTTGCCTTTGATCGATCCTGTCGCCTGCGGCGTCATGCACGTTTTATATTTTTATACGTGTCATGGAAATGGCAAACGAAAGATTTCCAACCTCGATCGACTCGCAGAAGGTTCCACTCCTAAAACGCCTTCTTGTAGCCGGAGGTCTGGCAAGAAATTATCCGAACAACTGGGGCTTCTCCCACCATGTGTCCTGACGACCTGACCACCCAACTGAAGGCTGAGGCCCAGCGACTCGGTTTCGATCTGACCGGTGCTACCTCAGCCGTCGAACCGCCGCGGATCGGGGCCTTCCAGCAGTGGCTCGCCGATGGTTTCGCCGGACAAATGGAATATATTCCCGGCCGGGCGGCAGCCTACAAGCACCCCAAGCACGTTTTAGAAGGTACCCGAAGCCTGCTGATGCTGGCAATGGCCTATCGCACAGAAGACCCTGCCGAGCCTGCCGCAGGCCAGGGCCAGATCGCGCGATATGCCTGGGGAACCGACTATCACGACCTGATCCGCAAACGACTGCACACCCTGGCCGACTTTCATCGAGAGCTGACGCCCGGTGCGGCAGTTCGCGGAGTGGTCGACACGGCACCACTGCTGGAACGCGAGTTCGCAGAATTGGCCGGCCTCGGCTGGGTCGGCAAGAACACCTTGCTCTTGAACCGGCAGTTAGGAAGTTGGTTCCTTCTGGCCGCATTGCTTACTAGCGAAACGCTTGTCTACGACGAACCGTTAACGACCGGCTACTGCGGCACCTGCCGGGCCTGCATCGACGCATGTCCGACGGGAGCGATCGTCGAGCCTTATCGTCTTGACTCGCGGAAATGCATCTCTTATTTGACGATCGAGCTGCGCGAGCCGATTCCGCCCGAGCTGCGCGAGTCGATTGGGCCGCGAATCTTCGGCTGTGACTTATGCCAGGACGCTTGCCCCTTCAATCACCATCCATTACCGACTGCCGAACCGGTGTTTCAGCCACGCCCCAATTCAAATCCGATCGGGCTGGCCGAGTTGCTACGCTTGGACGATGCCGCCTTTCGTCAGCGATTCCGCAGGTCACCCCTCCTGCGGGCTAAACGGCGAGGACTGCTTTGCCAAGCCGCTTATGCGTTAGGCAATCGACCGGACAGGAATTCTTTGCTTGCGCTCATTGAAGGACTTCGCGATTCCGACCCGGCGGTGCAGGAGGCGTGTGCGTGGGCGCTGGAAAGATACGATAGCGAAGAATCGCAGGCTATGCTGATTTAGCATGGTTTAATTGGTCAATTGGGTAACCGTTTAAACGACGACAGGCCCGGTCAAGCCGAGCCTGTTAAGTCTTATCTGGCAAAGAGTTAAGTGAAGAGGCCCCAGGGCTCGCGATTGTCTGCCGTACGGCTCGCGGCAAGCCATGCTGCCTGCGACGTGCTGGGACTGGATGCCTTTCCACCATTAGAGACGAAAACCCTTTCGCGCGCAATCCGTTGCCTAAACCGCCATGCTTACTCAAAGTGCGCGTTTGCCCTGGGCAAAGCCGTCCGATCATGCGCCGGTGATCGCGGTGTTCGATGGCAGGTGAACCTATGACGCGGCACTGGATCGAATTGTCAAGATTTTGGACATGCGAGTCACTTAAATGAAAATGTGAATCGCATGTCGGGATACCGGACATTATGTCCGGAATAGCCGCTGTATCGAGAAATGGACGAGACTGTGGGGTGATTTGTGTTCCTTGGTTCTACGGCTATAATTACGGCATGAACACTACCAACGAAACCCACTCTGCCCTCGTCGGCTACATCCTCTGGATCTTCGGGTTCCTGGGTTCGCACCGCTTTTACTATGGCAAGCCGATCACCGGAACAATCTGGTTCTTCACGGGCGGCCTGCTGCTGATTGGCTGGATCATCGACCTGTTCCTGATTCCCGACATGGCTCGTCGGGCCGACCTTCGCTATCAGGCTGGTCCCCTGGACTACACCTTGGCCTGGATCTTTCTGACCTTCCTGGGGATCTTCGGCATCCACCGATTCTACATGGGGAAGTGGATCACGGGCATCATTTACCTGCTGACAGGCGGGTTGCTGGGCATTGGGCTGCTTTACGACCTTTGGACCCTCAACGGGCAGGTGAGCGAAATGAATCGTTTGGAGTTGATGGGAGGGAGATGACCGCCATGCCCAGACTAAGTGCCGGTTTGCTGATGTACCGTATCAAGGATGGTAAGATCGAAGTCCTTCTGGCCCATCCTGGCGGTCCCTATTTCGTCAACAAAGACGATGGGGCGTGGACGATCCCCAAGGGCGAACCGGATGCTGACGAGGATTTACTCGTCACCGCTCAAAGGGAATTTGAAGAAGAGACGGGGGTGAAGCCAACCGGTCCGTTCATCTTGTTGAAGCCAGTCAAGCAAAAGGGCGGTAAGATCGTCCACGCCTGGGCTTTTGAGGGCGATTGCAATACCACAACCAGCAAGAGCAACACCTTCACGATGGAATGGCCGCCGAAGTCAGGAAAGCAAGTGGACTTCCCTGAGATCGACCGGGCCGAGTTCTTCGATCTGGCGTCGGCCCGAAAGAAGATCAAGGCCGGGCAGGAGGCGTTGATCGAGGAACTTGTGACAATGCCCAAGACAAAGTAACATGGGAGCAGCCATGCCACTTACCCATGACCAAGCCCTGCAACAACTTCAAGCCTGGACTAGGAATCCATCGCTTCTGAGCCATGCCCGCTCCGTCGAAATCGTGATGCGGGCGGCAGCGGCCAAGTATGGCGGCGATGCCGAAGTGTGGGCCGTCACGGGCCTGCTCCACGACGCCGACTACGATCAATGGCCGGAAGATCATCCCAAGCGGATCGTGGACTGGCTGCGGGAGCAGGGCGAAGAAGAAATCGCCTACGCCGTTTCCTTTCATCAGACTGCCTGGGGCCTGCCTCCGAAGACGATAATGGACAAGTGCCTGCTGGCCTGTGACGAATTGACCGGCTTCGTCATCGCCTGCTGCCTCGTCCGCCCGGAGGGGATCGCCACATTGGAGCCGAAAAGCGTTAAGAAGAAGCTCAAGGACAAGGCGTTTGCGGCCAAGGTGGACCGGGAGATCATCCCCAGCAGCATCGAATTGCTGGGGGTGGACTTCGACCAGCACATCCAGTTCGTCATCGACGCTTTGAAGCTGCATGCGGAGGAGTTGGGGATCGCTGGAAAGCAATAGGGATCGAACATGAGCATCTACGCAACGCTGTGACCATTCAAATCCAAGACCCGGCATCGTCCTTCACGTCACCAAGGTGGGTGAAGGTAACAGCCCAGGCTGTTCCACCGCACATTGGCAGTCCTACGCTCGGCTGCGGTTATGAAAAAGGCGACCTTTTTGGGGAGTTTTTG
Source organism: Planctomycetota bacterium (assembly GCA_025356915.1). GTDB lineage: Bacteria > Planctomycetota > Planctomycetia > Pirellulales > Thermoguttaceae > JANXQG01. The sequence continues at coordinate 4,083 of JANXQG010000208.1, forward strand.
CCGCCGCCCGTGGAAACCGATGAGAAGGGACAAGCGGAATACAACCGTGCTGTAGTCTTCGTAACCGAGGAGACCATGAAAGGTACTGCACGGCACGGCCGAAGGAAGCGTTCCTCTGCGCCTGCAAGCGGAGTGGGAATGTACCCTATTGTGACGGCTCCCACAAGGGCTTGGGGTAAGGTGCATAGGCATTCGCCATGATCCGCCTCGGCCTCTGTTGCATCTTTCGGGACGTTCCCATCTAATTCCGCACGACGACGGCCACTTCCATCGGCAAGATGAAGCGATCCAACGCCCTGGCGAAATTGAGCCGTCTCTGCATGGAAAAAGCCGACGCCCTGCTCGTTTCCCTGAAATTCTGCCACGGCAATGGCATCGGCTGCTTGCCGATAGAGTCATAGTCATGTCAGAACTAAGAAGAGGCCCTTCTCGTTTAGTCAGGTCGTAAAAGCAAGAAGCCCCGCATGGCATTGCTTACGTTCGCTGCCCCTCATCAAGACTGAACAACGACAACAAATCCGCCTTCCCCAAGTCCTTAAACCCTTCTCCTTCGGCCGCAATGATCTCATCGGCCAGCGTTTGCTTCAACGCCTGCCGTTGGAGGATCTTCTCTTCGATGGTCCCCTGGGAGATCAGCCGATACACGGTCACTGGCTTCGTTTGGCCGATGCGGTAGGCCCGGTCCTGGGCTTGGCTGTCGTTGGCCGGATTCCAGTCATGGTCATAGAAGATCACCGTATCGGCCCCCGTGAGGTTTAGGCCCGTGCCTCCTGCTTTCGTGCTGATGAGAAAGCACTGGATGGCTGGATTGCCGTTGAACTCCCGGACCAACTCGGGCCGAAGCAGCGGCGGCGTATTGCCGTCCAGACGGATGAAACTGAACTGCCACTGCCGGAAGAAGTTCTGGATGATGTCGAGCATCTGCGTGCTTTGGCAGAAGAGCAGCGTCCGGTGTTCGCCATCAACGATCTCTTCCATGAGTTCCTTCAGGCAGTCCAGCTTCCCCGAGTCCCAATAATTGATCGTGTCCCCCTGGTGCAGTTCCTTGGCGAGGGCTGGATGATTGCAGATCGACCGCAAGGTGGTGTAGATCTTCAGGATCAGCACTTTGGAACGCTGAATGCCCTTGGCCTCAATCTCTTCCATCACCCAGCGGTAATCAGCACTGGCCAGCACCCGTTTGTAGAGTTCGATCTGGAGGGGCGATAACTCGACTTTCTGGTCCACCAGAATCTTCGGCGGCAGATCCTTGGCCACGTTCTCTTTGAGTCGTCGCATGACAAACGGACGGATGCGGTCCTTCAGGTTGCCCGGCCCGTTTCGCACCGCATCCCACTCAATCTCGTCGTAACTTCCGTACTTGTCTCGAAAACTCTTGCGTGTGCCCAGGAAGCCGGGCATTGCAAAATCGAACAGCGACCACAGTTCTTCTAGCTTATTCTGGATGGGCGTTCCCGTTAGGGCCAGTTTGTGCTCGCCGGGAATGGCCTTGATAGCCTTCGTTCGTTTGGCGGCTGGATTCTTGATATTGTGCCCTTCATCCACCACGACGTAGAGCCAGGGAATCTGCTTGAGTTCCTTGTAGTCTCGGCGGGCAATGTCGTAGCTGGTGACCACCAGCGACCCTGCCAGTCCATTCGGGGACCGTTGCAGGCGGCGAAGAATGCGTCGTCGCTCCGAGCCCCGATTGGTTCCCGTATAGAGAATCACGGGACAATCGGTGAAGAACTTTTCCGCCTCGGAGTGCCAGTTGCTCACCACGGAGGTTGGGCAAATGATCAGCGATGGAGATTTCCCTTCGCCTTGTTCCTTGGCCCTTTGGAGAATAGCGAGGGTCTGGAGGGTCTTGCCCAACCCCATGTCATCGGCCAGGATGCCGTTCAGGCCGAATCGGTGTAGAAATGCAAGCCAGTTGAATCCCTGCTTCTGATAAGGGCGAAGAGTAATTCCCGGCCGCAGCGAGGCGGGCAGGTCCACATCCTCGATCTTGTCGAAATCGGCAAGTTGCGACAGAAAGCTATCGTAGGAGGACGAACGTTCGATGCGGCCCAACAGCGAGAATACCTCGACAATCTTTTCATATTGGCTGGCCGTGAACGCATAGCCCTTTGTACCGGGTTGAAGTTTCAGCCGCTTGATGGCGGTGTCGATCTGCTTGCACTTCTCCTTGTCAACACTGATCCAGGTATTCCGTCGCCTGATCCATGCCTCCCGCTTGGCCTGTGCATCCCGGTAATCGCCATGAGCAAGTTGAACCCCATCGTGATTGTAGGCCGGAACAATCTCGAGGAGCGACCGACCGTGATCCTCGACGACTTCGACTTGAAACTCGACCTCGGCGTGGGCGTCAACGACTCGATGGGCGTCTTTGACGACATCAGATAGACGGACCTCCCACGATGACCTAAACTCTTCTTGCCCCAAGAGCTTCTGCAATGTTTCCGGGATTCGAGAACCCTCGATGTGGTCGAGTCCACCGAGGCGGGCACGAAGATCCCGATGCAACTGCCGGTATTTTTCCACATGCGAGGAATCGACGTAGATCCAGCCCTCGGGGATCGGCTTGTAGCCACCTTGAGTTTTTTGGAGGGCGGTCAAATCGGCGGGCGTCAACTCGTAATGATGGCGATCCTTACCGAAGTAGACAAGGCCGGTTGAAACTCGGATCGAGTTCGCATCGCCATCTACCGTCACCCGGTTTTCATGCGAC
>JANXQG010000240.1 GCA_025356915.1 Planctomycetota bacterium
GCCTTCGATCTTGCCTTCGATCTTGCCTTTGATCTCGCCTTCACGCACACCCTCACGATGGGAGGCGTTCATGGCCCATTGTTGGTCTCGAATCGCTTTTTCGCGTGCGTCGTACATCACTTTGTCCTCGGTTAATTGAGCTATGCTAATGATCGTTTGCGTCGCTTGCCGGATCGCTTGCTGGGGAAATAATTTCAACAGTGCGTCGGCTTCGTACTCGTGGGCATGAAGAAACCAGAATAGCCAGCAATCGAGCATATTGGCCCTCTTCAGGTCTACCTCCCTTAAATTATACCTTCCGAGCTCCAGCGTGTGAATCTCCAAGGTTTCTTTCAAAACTCGGCCCGATTCCGCGTCGGTGAGGCGAAACGCATGGTGGACTTTTGTTGCATCCTTCCAAAGAATCCCGTCGACCAAGCAGATCGAAAAAACAGGATGGGCCTTTGTGTAGTCGTCACCTTCCTTCAGTTGGCCGGCATAAAGCTGGCAACCATAAAAAACGATCCGTTGAACGAGGCCCTCAAAAATCGTGAGTTGCATTTCGATGTCGTAGATGGCTCCCGTTTGGTCGACAGCCTTGACGTCGAGAATCGATAGTTTATCGTCCTCGTAATCTTGCAGGTTGTAGGGATTTTGGAGCGTGACCTCGATGATCAGCGACGTGGGATCGAGAATCGCGTTGAGCAGGCTGATCAGGGCAACGCGATTCTCCGCCGTCCCAAAGGTCTTCTTGAAGGCGAAATCGTTGATCGGTCGGATTCCAAGCGGCATTATGGTTCCCGAAAGAAAGAGGACGCAGTTCGCGAGCCAGATAGGTGCCAGTATAGCAGATCTGGCGAATGAAGGACGCAGTGCCCGATAAGAAAATGGCTCTTCCGCTTCTGGGTGCGGTAGGGCATAGCGATCCGCTATTCCACCGGTGGTTCGATTCCAAAATCGCGAATCGTCAGCAGGCTGACAAAAGGATAGCCTCTTTGGGTGAATGCCTCGGCTCCGCCTTCCATGCGGTCGATGACGGCAACAACACGGACGATCTTCAGCCCAAATGCCTCGCAGCGTTCGATGGCCTGAAGCGACGATCCGCCCGTGGTGACCACATCTTCGACGATGACCACATCACAGCCCGGCTGCACTGGCCCTTCAATATGACGGTTGGTGCCGTGGCCTTTTGATTCCTTCCGGACCATGAAGCCGGTGATCGGCGTGCCGCGAACGGCCGACATCGTGACCACGGCTGCCGTGATCGGGTCGGCGCCGATCGACATCCCGCCCACCGCCGCCGGCATCGGCCCCGCCGCAACGAGCAGATCCAAAATGCCTTCGGCCACAAGCCTGGCACCTTGGGCGTCGAGCGTCACCTGTTTTCCGTCGAGGTAATAGGAAGCCTGCTTGCCGGAGGCGAGCGTGAACTGACCAAACTTGAGGGCCTTTTGGCGGAAGAGGGCAATCAGGGAGTTTTTATCGTACATGAAAACTATGGTCCTACAAATACGTTTGAATCACGTCGGTCCATCGGCACTGGGCCTTGAGGATCAGTTCAATCACTTCGCGGACAGCCCCACCACCGCCGCGCTCTTGGGTCGTATAATGCGCCGCTTGGCGGACTTCACTGCAAGCGTCGGGTACGGCGATCCCGAGTCCGACGGCGCGGATCACGGGCAGGTCGGGCAGGTCATCGCCGAGATAACAGACGCGGTCTCGGGTGAGTTTCAATTCCGCCAGGATCTGCTTCAGCGTAGTGAGCTTGTCGGGCACACCTTGCCGGAGGATCTCAATGCCCAACTCTGCTGCCCGAACCTTCAAGCTCTGGGTACTGCGAAGGGTGATCATGCCGAACTGGTATCCGGCCTTCTGCCAGAGTTTGATGCCCATCCCATCGCGGACGTGAAAGGCTTTCGATTCGATGCCCTGGTTATCCAGCGTAATCTGGCCGTTGGTCAGTACGCCATCGACATCCGACAACAGCAGGGTGATCGATCGGCAGCGTTCTTCGAGAGTCATGGGCTGGGGGTTGGGGGCTAGGGACTGGGGGCTAGGGGTTGGGGGCTAGAGAAAACATCACAAGGGAGCGTGATGAGTTCTTATTCTGGAACAACAACCCGCCAAAATATTCAAACTGTTGTAGGTCAGGCTTTCCAGCCTGACTTTGTCCGACGCCGTCAGGCTAGAAAGCCTGACCTACCTGGTAATCTGGCGGGTGGTTATTCTGGAATTCCGTTCCGCAGCCGGCCAACGACCAATGAGCCGTTGTGCCCACCGAAACCGAAGCTATTGGACATGGCGACATGAATCTGCCGCTGCCGGGCCTGATTGGGCGTGTAGTCCAAATCGCAGGTTGGATCGGGTGTGGTGTAGTTGATCGTGGGGGGGATCAGGCCGTCGCGAATGGCCAGGATCGAGAATATCAGCTCGACGCCGCCACTGGCCCCCAAGAGGTGCCCCAACTGGCTCTTCGTGCTGGAAACGCTCAGCTTGTAGGCGTGATCTCCAAAGACCGACTTAATGGCCGAAGTCTCGGCTGCATCGCCTAGCGGGGTGCTGGTGCCGTGGGCGTTGATGTATCCGACCTCGGTCGGGTCAATGCCGGCGTCGCGAACCGCCAACCGCATGGCATGGGCGGCACCGATGCCATCCTTATCAGGCGCGGTAATGTGACTGCCGTCGGCACTCATGCCATAGCCGAGGATCTCGCTGTAGATATTTGCCCCTCGGGCCTTGGCGTGCTCCAATTCCTCGAGGATGAGAATGCCAGCCCCTTCGCTCAATACGAAACCGTCGCGGTCGCGGTCAAAAGGACGGCTGGCTCGCGGTGGGTCGTCGTTACGCTCTGACAAGGCACGCATCGCAGCGAAGCCGGCCAAGCCCATTCGGGTGACCGCCGCCTCACTACCGCCGCTGATTATTACGTCGGCATCGCCGTACTGAATCGTGCGAAACGCCTGACCAATCGAATTGGCCGCACTGGCACAGGCCGTGACAATGCACTCGTTGGGACCTCGCAGTCCCCATTGGATCGACACCTGGCCGCTGGCCGAGTTGGCGATCAGCTTCGGAATAGTGAAGACCGAGACCTTGTCTGGACCCTTCGTCAGGAGCCGCTCAGTCTGGGTTTCGATCTCCCACAGTCCTCCGATGCCCGAACCAATCATCACGCCGGAACGGAACGGGTCGTACTTGGAGAAGTCGATCCCCGAATCCTTGACTGCGTCAATCGCGGCCACGATGGCAAACTGCGTGAAACGATCGAGTTTCTTTTCATCGCGGGGTTCAATATAGCCGGCAACAGACCAATCGGAAACTTCCCCACCGAACCGAACCCGGTACTTGGTAGTGTCAAAACAGCGCAGCGGAGCAATCCCGCTTTCGCCGTTGCAAACGCGAGTCCAAACCTCCGCAACCCGGCATCCAAGCGGAGTGACCGCACCCAAACCAGTTACCACGACACGCCGCTTCATGGACACCTTATACTCTACACGAATTGAAGTAATTCAAAACGTAGCAATAGGGAGAGGTTCTTCTTGTTCTTTATCGTTCCCAGTTTAGACCTCAGCTCGCCGAGGTTTCGCCACTGGTGACAGCATTCTTAATGTGGTCTACTGCCTGTCCGACCGTCTGGATCTTCTCCGCAGCCTCGTCAGGGATATTAATGTCAAACTCTTCTTCGAGTTCCATCACCAGTTCGACCGTATCGAGGCTATCCGCCCCCAGATCATTGACGAACGACGTATCTCGGGTAATCTGGTCTTTGCTCACGCCAAGTTGCTCGGCAACAATATCAATCACACGTTCTTCAACTGAGGCCACCTGAGGCTCCTCCTGGTTAACACAATTTAACGGGTGAGGGGACTTCCAGAACCGATCCGAAAATCTCACCCGGCGTTTTTTCTCATCTAACCCCAATAGGTATAGCGACTTTTTCGTTCCGTGTCTATATCTCTCGCGGTGTTTCTGCTGGAAACAAATTATACCGTCAGCCCACCATCAACGGTGAGCACCTGACCGGTAATAAATTCTGCCGCATCGCTGGCCAGGAAAAGGACGGCGTCAGAAACGTCTTGGGGCAGGCCCAGCCGCTTCAAGGGAATTTCTTCTTTAATTTTTTCTAACAACTCCTCGCCCAGCTTGGCGGTCATTTCCGTGGCGATGAAGCCTGGAGCGACGGCGTTGACTGTCACGCTCCGCCCGGCTAATTCACGAGAAATGGTCCGCGTCAGGCCGATAACACCCGCCTTGGATGCAGAATAGTTGGCTTGGCCCGGATTGCCCATCAGGCCCGAGACGCTCGCAATGTTGATGATCCGGCCGTACTTCGACTTACAGAGTGGCCGCGCGGCCGCGCGCATGAAGAGGAAGGTGCCCTTGAGGTTAATGTTCAAAAC
>JANXQG010000253.1 GCA_025356915.1 Planctomycetota bacterium
GCAGCACGAAGTTCGGTGAGCCGCCCAATACGCAGACCTGCCCCGTCTGCATCGGCATGCCGGGCGTGCTGCCGGTGATGAACCGTCGTGCCGTCGAGCTTTCGGTCAAGGCGGCCCTGGCACTGAACTGCCAGATCGCCCACTTCACGAAGTGGGACCGCAAGAACTACTACTATCCCGACCTGCCCAAAGGCTACCAGACCAGCCAGTACGACCTGCCGCTGAGCTACGATGGCTGGCTGGAGATCCCGATTGACGCGGACACGGAAACAGGTCCGCAACTCAAGCGGATCGGCATCATCCGCGCCCACCTGGAAGAAGATGCCGGCAAGAGCATGCACGATGAGGTGGCTGGCAAGGCCGACAGCCGCATCGACCTGAACCGTGCGGGCACGCCGCTCTTGGAAATTGTCAGCCAGCCCGATATGCGATCACCGGCCGAGACCAAGGCCTATCTCACCGAGCTGAAACTGCTGCTGAACTACCTCCGCGTCTCCGATTGCAACATGCAGGAAGGGAGCCTGCGGGTTGATGCCAACATCAACCTGCACATCGACACACCTGCGGGCCGTGCGGCCACACCGATCGTGGAAGTCAAGAACATGAACAGTTTTCGTGCTGTCGAACGGGCGATGACCTACGAGGCCCCGCGGCAATACGCAATCTGGCAGGAGACCGGCAAACGGATCGGCGAGGCTCCCAAATCGACCCGCGGCTGGGACGAAACCACGCAGACGACTTATCTGCAACGCGAGAAGGAAGAATCGAGCGATTATCGCTATTTCCCCGAACCGGACCTCGTGCCCGTCACCACGACCGACGCCGAGGTTGAGCGGGTCCGTACATCGCTGGGCGAACTGCCAGCCGCGCTGCGTTGCCGGTTGGAAGAAACCTACGGCATTACGCCCTACGATAGCGAAGTGCTGGTCAACCAGGGCCGCATGTTGGTGGAGTACTACATCGAACTGGCCGGGCTATTGTCCGACGGCAAACTGGCCAGCAATTGGGTCCAGCAAGATGTGCTGCGAACGCTCAACGAGCAGCAAAACACGATCGAGCATTTCCCCTTGCGGCCCAAGCAACTGGCGGCACTGATCGATACGATTCGCAAGGGCCAGTTAACTACCAGCCGTGCCCGCGAAGTGTTCACCGAGATGCTCGCCAGCAACAAGTCGTTGGACGAGACGATGCAATCGATGGGCATCGCCGCCGTCGATGAATCTGAATTAGAAAACCTTTGCCGCGAGCTGCTCGCTGCCAATCCCAAGGTTGTTACCGAAGTCAAAGAAGGCAAGCCCAAGGGCCTGGGGCAATTGATTGGCCAGGCGAAGAAAAAGAACCCGAACGTCAATCCGAATCGATTTCGGGAGTTGTGTACAAGACTGATCGAAGAGGAAAGCCAATGAAATTTTATTCTTTTCAGATCGTCATTGAAAAGGAGCCGGAAGACGAGGGCTACTACGCATATAGCCCAACGCTTTCGGGCTGTTTCAGCAACGGGAGAACCGTTGAGGAAACGAAATATAACATGCGAGAAGCAGTACAACTGCATGTTGCATCGCTGCTGAGCCATGCACAACCGGTTCCCCAAAACAACAATCTCGTTCATGTTGAGGAGCTGACCGTTGGAGTGCCGGAATGAGTCGCATGCCTCAAGTCACGTCGCGAGAAATCGTGCAATTTCTCAAGGAACAAGGCTTGGTTGAGGACCGACAGACTGGAAGTCACTTGACATTGTATCATGAGGAGCGTCAGCTAACGGTGACCGTTCCCATGCATTCAGGTTGCGATCTCGGACGGGGAATTGCGATTCGTATTCTCCGTGACGCTAGTTTTTCGGTCGATGATTTTATTCGTTTGCGGTGACCGCCTTCGTCAAAAACTGGCTGGAATTCATGTCCATCATCACCCTCACTACCGACTTCGGGACCGGCAGCCCTTATGTGGCTGCGATGAAGGGTGTGATTCTCTCGATCAACCCGGCGGCGATGATCGTCGATATCTCGCACGCCGTTGATGCCCAGGATATCGCCCGCGGTGCCTTGGTGTTGGAAGACACCACGCTCTGGTTCCCCGACGATACGATCCACGTGGCCGCAGTCGATCCGGGCGTGGGCACCGAGCGGGCGATCCTTTACGCCCGCATCGGCTCTCAGCAATATATCGCGCCGGACAACGGGCTGCTGGGCCGACTTATGGCCCGAACGCTGCCGTCCATGGTCTTGCGGTTGACCGAGCGGGAGTACTGGCTGCCGGAAGTTTCGCACACGTTCCATGGCCGCGACATCATGGCCCCGGTCGCCGCCCGGTTAAGCCTGGGCCTCGATCCCCGACAACTCGGCCCAGTCGTTGGGCAACTCGCACAGCTCGACTTGCCGCAACCCCAAGTTGTCGGCGAGAATATCCGCGGCGAGGTCATCTCGATCGATTCGTTCGGCAACCTGATCACGAACATCTCCGGTGACCTTCTGGCTGGTAAGCCCAATGACAGTCGCGCTTGTATCGTCTGCGGTATTTATGAAACCTTCGGCATCTATCAGACCTATGGTGAGCAGGCCCCGGGAATGCTCGTCGCCCTGATCGGATCCTCTGGCCGCCTAGAACTGGCGGTCGTCCGCGACAACGCCGCCGCACGGTTGGGCGTTTCCATCGGCACACCGGTCGTCGTGGCATGGGAATGAAAAAATCCGAAATCCGAAATATATTGGAAATCTCAAGCCAGAAAGTCCAAGCACCTTTCGTTTCCGTCCTTTAGATATTATGTTTTGAGTTTGTTTCGGATCTCGTGCTTCTTATTTCGGATTTTCATGCTATGCACTCCCCTTCACGCGATCAAATATCTCTCTGGGACCGCACCCTCGTCTGGCATGCCTTCACGCAGATGGCCGAGTATGAGCCGTTAATTCTCGATCGCGGCAAAGGCTGCTACGTTTTCGATATCGACGGCCACCGCTATCTCGACGCGGTCAGCAGCCTTTGGTGCAACGTCCACGGTCATCGGCATCCTCGCATCGACGCTGCCATTCGCGCGCAGCTTGACCGTGTGGCCCACGTCTCGAACCTCGGCACCTCGAACCCGACGACCATCTTGCTGGCCAAGCGGTTGGTCGATCTGGCCCCACCCGGCTTGGAGCATGTATTCTTCAGCGACAACGGGGCCACGGCCGTGGAGGTCGCGCTGAAAATGGCCTTTCAGTATTGGCAGCAGCGACAGAATCCTAAGCCGGAGAAGACTCGTTACGTGGCCATGGGTGAAGCCTATCATGGCGACACCCTCGGGGCGGTCAGCATCAGCGGCGTTGCCCGCTTTCACGAACTGAGGCCTGATGAGGTGAGCGATGCCATCGACCTTATCGCCAAAATATTGGCTCCCGAAGACGTGCCTAAAAGAAACGCCTATAGCGACTGGATGCGCAACAAAATATTGCCCGTACTTGAAGCCAATGAACGCAACGGAACAATGGCCGCTGTACGTAAAAAATTCCAAAAACCTCTTTACACAGGGCCTTTGATGGTCAAAATTTCAGGCGTCACTCTTGAAATTCGGGCGGTGGCTGATATGCCTGCTAATGAACGGCCACAAGGCGCCGACTTAGATGCTTTGATGGTTAGAAATCCGAATGATTCTCGTCAATGGATTGCTTTGGATTTGAACCACGAAGTGG
>JANXQG010000255.1 GCA_025356915.1 Planctomycetota bacterium
CGGATAAATCACGACGAAAGGCTTGCCCACGAAGGAGTTAAGGCTGACAAAGCGATCCCCCGTCCAGGTCCGGCTATCTTCCGAAATGGGGCTATTATCGCCGAGGACGAAGTATTCATCCGCCCCCAGAACGCCAGAAGACTCGCCGCCAGAAGACACGCCGCCACGCGACGCGGCAAACGGTGCTTCCGTGTAGTATACATCCCGGTATATCCGCAGTCGATCCATAACGATCCCAAGTCCTTGAACGCCGATCGCTAGCGGCGGGTCTGCATGAGGGGGTGGCCTGGAGGTGTCGAGGTTGGAGGTAACCACGGTCCGCCCGGCGATCGACAACAGAAACTGCCGGTCGAAAAACGAGACCTCGATCGTCTGACCGCGCAACGAACCGGACAAGACGCCCGAAGCATCAGTCAACGTCTGACGATTCTTCACTACCGTATACTTCCCCTCCCCGGGATCGATCTGGACCATGAATTCGTCGCGGCCGTCGGTCGCCTGCAACCAAAGCAGACCGCGGCCGCGAATACTTTCAATGCGAAATGACATTGCCACATCGGCCATGGGATGAATGGCCTCATTCCGCTGGAGACGCCCGCGATTATAGAATCCATAATCGGTTATCCGCGTGGGTCTCTGGGGATTGTCGCTCCCTGGAATTGAATGGTTATAGACAATCCATCCGATGTCATCGCTTCGGTTTTCCGCATGGACAAGACGTCCCTGCTGACGGCTCCAGTTGCTCCCAACGTCTTGCGGCCGCCAGCGTGGCGTAGCGCCGGCGTAATCATCGTCGTGTACAAGGATTCGGAGCGACCGTTGCTGCCGCAGCGTTTTTCGCTCTATATGGCCGTTAGCATAAACGTCGCCGTCGATGATTTCGATCTTTTCGCCGGGCAAACCGACAACTCGCTTGACCACGAGATCCTGCTCGCTCCGCCACCGATGAAAGGCGACGACTTCCCAACGTCCTGGCCGACGCACCTGAAAGGCCGTGCGGTCGATCAGAACCCGATCACCCGCGAGCACCCTGGGCGGCGACGGGAGAGTGAATTTTTCCTCACAATTTGGGCAGACGGTCAGCGTCGCCTCGCCACAACCTTGGGCTTCGCAGGAGAACGCAAACTTGCAGTTCGGACATGTCAAATCGACGTGTCCGCCGAGCAGGGTTGTTGCCATCGACCCTCCCTGCACAAAACAGAAAACAGGGAACCCCTCGACAAACCATGCGCGAAAAATAAACAATCCCGTTAAAAACAGGATAGTCCCTTCCATCAGGCGGCGAATACGACGGCAAACCAAGGATTGAACCACGACAGTCTCGCAGACAGGCAACAGGCAGATTCCTCTGATTGTAACAGCGCACAGGAAAAAGTGCTGCCTGGGATGCTACCTTCGCTTCTTCGGCCGTATGGACATATCGTACCTCTCCCAACAAAAACCAAGGGCATCGAGGATGAGGATTTTTTCCTCTTTAATTGCGCCTTGCTTCTTTGCTCTACGGAGGTTGGCCACCCAAATACCGAGTGCGGGGTTTGGCTTGTACACGCCCAAAACATTGCAGTGGCCATGTTGTATTTTGAACAATTTCAGATCGTTGATGCGTTGCTCCCATGAAGCGGCGGTAATGACCGCTTTCCGATCCCAACAAAAGCCGAGAGCATCGAGGCGAAGGACTTTTTCATCCGCACATTTGCCGAGCTTCTTCGCATGGCGGGTGTAGCTCACCCAATGACCCAGCGCGGGGTTTGGCGTGTATGCGAGTGGAACATCGCAATGGCCGCATTCCTTCTTGAACGCTTTGAGCTCGTTGAACCGCCGCTCCCATGAAAGTTGGCGAATGGACGAACCAATCTGCTTTGATGGTTGCTTTGTTCCGGCAATCTGTTTTGTCGTTCTTTTTTTAGCCATAAAACCGATCCTTAGTGTCGGCGATACCGATTCCAGGGCATTGAAGCTTCGCCCCTACACGATCTCCCTGATCTCCTGAGCCACCGCCAAAGCCTGGGTTGCCGCCTTAACACCTCCCGTGAGTTTAATGAAAGCCAGGGCCGCCTTGAGCTCGGGGATACCGACTCCTCCTTTAGCAACGACCTTCCTCACCGACCGCTGCCGCTTGTTGTGGGTAGCCTTGATGTTGCCCACGTAGTTCGCGGAGATCGTGATGCCTTGTTTCGCCATGGCCGCGACCACTTCCGAATTTTTGGCCTTCTTGTTCGTCTTGAAATAATCGCGAACGGCTTGGGTTTTGTTCACTTCGGATTTCTTTGCCATGATTCGTGTTCCTTGCTAATTGTGAAATTGGAAAGAATCAGTATACCATCCACCGGATGGTTGTCAAGTGTGTACAAAGATATGTGTGTAAAAAGACAACGGCCACCGAGTAGGCATGTGGTAGATTTCGGCTTTGCGTGATTCCAGGAGGCGCCCGAAGTAGGGTGGGCCGAGTGAAACGAGTTTCACCATGCGCACTAACTTAAGGAATTCACTCGTCCCACATCACCACAATATGTCCGGTGCCTCGAAGCACGCCCTGGGAACTCTTGCCCATTCATTCCCTACGCTAGCTTAGTGCCGCTCAGGGTTCGGGCCGTCCCAGCCTTCAATCGGGCTGAAAATAGGGAACATCAAAGCGACAATGAACTACCGCACTCTAAATCGACCTGCTCAGAGAACAAAGAACCCGTTCCGTGCATGATTGGGGCAGGTTCTTGAATCGGCTTCTGAACACTCGCCAGGGTATCGATGCGTCGCAGGAATGCTTCCGCGATGACCGGATCGAAGTGGCTGCCGGAATCTCGTCGGACAATGTCCCTCGCGATGGCTGCGGATTGCGCGGCTTTGTAGGGCCGGATCGAGGTGATCGCATCATAGGCATCGGCAAGCGCAACGATCCGCGCGGAGAGCGGAATCTCCGTGCCGCGCAACCCGATCGGATAGCCGCTCCCGTCGAACCGCTCATGGTGAAATCGGGCAACCGTGGCAGCCATGCTGAGAAAACTGGCGTCCGGAGCACCGAATGCCACGTGATCGAGAATGTTCGCACCGATCGTCGCATGCTGCTTCATGGTCTCGAACTCCTCGGGAGTCAGCCGCGCCGGTTTCAGCAAGATCGCGTCGCTGATCCCGACTTTACCGATATCGTGCAGCGGACTGGCCCGATAGATATCTTCGAGAAACTGGTCGTCGATCTGCTCGGCATAAGGGCCGTCGCGGCTGAGTTCTTCCGCGATGATCTGGGTGTAAGAACGCATCCGTGTTAGATGCTCGCCCGTTTCCGTATCGCGCAACTCGGCCACCTTGGTCAAGGCCGCGACCGTCACGTCATGGGCGTGCGCGATGAACTGGGCGCGAGCCTTGTCCGCTTCGCTGCTACCGGCAGGCTGCCGGCCATAACCCTTGGTCAGTGCTATCGTCTCCAAGGCGCCGCGAAGCCGGAAGTGGAGCCGCACCCTGGAGCAGAGTGCGTACGGATCAAATGGCTTCGCCACGTAATCGTCGGCACCTGCCGCATACGCCCGAACCTGCTCGTTGTGAGACGATCTTGCCGAGACCATAATCACCTGAATCGCCCGCCCGAAAGGTCTCGATCGGATGCGGCGGCAGGTCTCGTGGCCATCGATGCCGGGCATCACGATGTCGAGCATGACCAGGTCGGCAGGAAAACTGGAGAGCATCTCCAGCGCCTCTTCACCGCTGCTTGCTTCGGCCAGGCAATAATCCTGGCCGAGCAGACGCCTCAGTAAACGAAGCATTGCCGCGTCGTCGTCGACGATCAGGATTTTTTTGGAACTGCCCTGCACGATCAGTCTCCCGTCTCAAAACTCTAGCACGAGTTCCGTGACGCAAGCAGAAATCCTTCCGATGATTCCCAGGGCTGCGCCGATTGGCCTCAGGCGCAATTGTAACCTAGAGTTTCGACAGTGGAAAACAGCGGAATAAATTCAACCACCCGCCAAGGTGTCAATTGTGGCGGGTAGTTGAATTAATTCCGTTCTACGACGGGAGATTTGTGATGGCTGCGGGAGAAATCCGTGTTCTGGTGGTCGATGATTCGGCAGTGATCCGATCGCTGATTGCCGATAGCATCACGGCCACACCCGGAATGATGGTGGCCGGGACCGCGGAGGATGGGCAAAAGGCCCTGGAAATCCTCGATGTGGTGCGGCCCGACGTGATTACTTTGGATGTCCAGATGCCCCACATGGATGGTTTGGCAACCCTCGATGCCATCCTTCTGAGACGTCCTATCCCTATCATCATGGTCAGTTCGCTAACGAAACTGGGAGCGGAAACTGCCATGGATGCCCTCGACCGTGGGGCCGTGGACTACCTGGCAAAACCCGATTACGGAGAAAAAACCAGGACCGCCCTTCGCGACGAGCTTCCGCAGAAGATCCGTATGGCGGCCGGTTGCGACGTACAACGGATTCTGGAAATCCGCCGCAGCCAGAAACTACGCATTGCCCAACGTGTCGCACAGCGAGGGGCCAGTCCCGCGGGCACAAAGCCGGCTGGCGGAGGGCCGGCGGACGGCAAAGCGGTCCCAGGCTACCTTCCCCCGGAATTGGCCGGAAAGTGCGTTGCGCTCGGCATTTCCACGGGCGGTCCGCCCGCGCTGGCCCAATTGTTTGCGTCGATTCGGCCGCCCATGCCGCCGATCATCGTGGTCCAGCACATGCCGCCAAGTTTCACGAAACCACTCGCCTGGCGTCTCGATTCTCTCGGCGAGTTGTCGGTCAAAGAGGCCGCCTCGGGAGATGTTTTGGAGCCTAATTGCGTCCTGGTTGCCCCCGGCGGCAAGCATCTGCAAGTTCGCCGAGTGGGCGGCTCCGTGCGGGCGGTGGTCACGGACGGGCAGGTCGTCAGCGGTCACAAACCGTCGGTCGACGTGATGATGAAGAGCGTCGTCGAAGCCTTTGGCAGCAGTTGTCTCGGGGTGATCATGACTGGCATGGGGCGAGACGGCGCCGATGGCTGCCGTGCGATTCGCGCCGCCGGTGGTTACGTTCTCGGCCAAGACGAAGCCACCTCGGACGTCTACGGCATGAACAAGGTAGCCTTCGTGGAAGGTAATGTCGATCGCCAGTTCGCCCTGGACGATGCCGCCGCGGTCATTGCCCACCACGTCCGAAAGCTCCGAGTTGCCGCGCTGGTTTGAAAGCTCGGGGTAGGGCATCGTTGGTTCGCATTCCCAGGGTAGCCGCTGCGCGGCAACCCTGGGCTAGAGGACAGAATCCCTTCAGGATACGGAGATTCTTTCTCCCTTTCCCCTCTTAGGACCGGCGAATCAATTACTGTCGTAGGACGGATTGGCAATCCGTCGAATTGCCGGACGGATTGC
>JANXQG010000258.1 GCA_025356915.1 Planctomycetota bacterium
GATATCCATCGGGCCGCTGAAGGCATCCGCCATGGCGACGAGTTTGAGCTTGGCGCCGGCCGCGTTCTTCAGAGCATTAACCGCCGCCCCGGTGCCTCGGCCACCGCAACCCACCAATCCAATCCGAATAATATCGCTACCGGCCGCATGGGCGGAGCGAGCCAGGCTCAAGCCGCCCGCTAGCATCGCGCCGGCTGCGGCCGACTTGGCAAGGAACTCGCGACGGGATGGAAGCATGTCGGAGGGCAGATGATTCATTACTTTTGTCTCCTGTTTCTCAGATCTTACATGTACTCTAGCCCGGATTATTCATCGTAGGGTGGGTGGAGCACGGAAACTCAATCGCAGTGGTGCGTTGCGCGAACTAAAACGGTATTAGACCATCGGGCCAATTCTCGGTCAACCGCCTGGAACGGAAAAAGGCCCCAATTTTCAAAGCCTCAATTCAGCCACGCTTCTTTCACCGCGCGGCCCCATCGACAGCATCGAGTTAATTCGCCCGAAGTTGGAAGCCGTCCGGCGTCCCCTTTTCCAGCTTCAGCTCGATCACGGTGAATACCGGATCATGCTTGTTCGCGGCGAGCGTCAATTCGGTCTTGGAACCGCTTTCCTTGACGGCGACCAGATCGCCGCCAACCAGCTTCTTGGCTTCCAGGACCTTCGTGGGGAGGCGATTGAAGCGGAACTTATCGCCCTCCCACTGCTTGATGAAGAGGTAAACGGTATCGCCGCGATGTGTCGACATACCCCACTTCGCTTTGACGAACGGGCCGCCGCGCGTGCCGTAGATGGCTTCGGAGCGGGGCTTGATCCACTCGCCAACCTGCTTGAGCAGCTTCACCTGGCGTTCTTCGATCTGGCCCGTGGGCATGGGGCCGACATTCATCAAAAGATTTCCACCACCCGCCGCACATTCGACGACCATGCCCGCGGTTTGTTCAAACGAGTACATCCGACCGCCGGGACAATACGACCATATCCCGCCAACGAGTGTCATACACGATTCCCAATCGTTGCGAAGGTCCATGGCGCCGATCGACTGTTCGGGAGTGCCAAAATCGCCCCGAGTGGCCTTGAGGATCTCGGGTGTGGGACGGCGATCCTCGCGCGAGACGGGCCCGCAGAACGCAGCAGCGCGGCTGTTCACGATCAAATGCGGCTGGAGACGATACATCATGGAAAACAGTTCGTCAAACCGCCACTTACCCCAGTCGCGCCCGCCGACATGGTCGAACCACATCACGTCGACCTTGCCGTAGTTGGTCAGAAGTTCCTCAACCTGGCCGCGGTAGAAGGCGTCGTACTTCTTGTTGTCGCCGACGAGATAATCGGGGTGATACCAGTCGCGCGTCGAATAGTAGAGGCCCAATTTCATGCCGCGCTTATGGCAGGCGTCGGCAAATTGCTTGATGATGTCTTTCTTATACGGCGTGTGGGCGATGCTGTACTCCGACAGCTTGGTGTCGAACATCGAGAAGCCATCGTGGTGCTTGCAGATGAGTACCATGTACTTCATGCCCGCGTCTTCAGCAATTTTGACAAACTCGTCGGCGTTGAATTTCACCGGATCGAACCGCTTATAGAGGTTGTCGTAAACGGGATCCATCTTGTGAGTGTTTTGCACACCCCTAATGTCCCACGGCTTATCGCCGCCCCGGCTCCAACTGAGATCCTTTCCGGTCAGCGAGCAGGGACCCCAATGCACGAACATGCCGTACTTGGCATCCCGCCACCATTGCATGCGCTCGTCGCGCTGCTTGGAGGTCTCTTTAAGCTGCGGTACGCCGCTGAGGTCGACGGTTTCTGCACCTGCGGCCGGTATGGCCGTACCTGCAAGAAACACAAGAGTCATCAAAAGCACGGCAACCACGCCACCTAGATTCATTCGATTACGCATTCGACTTATTCCTTCATTTCAATAGAAGTCTGACTGAATTTACCCGAAAATAGCGTCCACTCTAGTTCTCGGCGAACGCGAAGGGGTCAGGTCCATATTTTCGGGCAAGGATCTCGGGTGAATTTCATACGTTCTCGCCGAAAAATGGACCAGACCCCGGACTTTGCAATTCTCCTGGGGCTCCCCCTCCGCCATTTTCACGTTAAATGTTATTATTCTTGTTCTAAGATCGTCTGTCAAGATGGGTAATCTTCCTTTTCCTGGCAGGAAATGGTTGACGCGACTGGCATTCGCAGTTTATGCTCATGCTAACGAGATCGACGCTCGCCCGGCCAAGTTCGGCGAATATCGAGTAGGTCAGGCTTTCCAGCCTGACTTTGTCCAGATCGCGGTCAGGCTGGAAAGCCTAACCTACGACAACTTTATTTAGACAAGGACCTTCCATGCGTATCCTTCTATCAGCATTATTCGCTTTCGTCTTGACCCTTGCGAGTGCCGCGGCAGCGGCCGATGCACCACCACGGCAAGGGCTTCGTGAAGTACCCAGCGCGGCCGTGAATCTCCTTGGGGGATACTGGGGCCCTCGCCTGAAAATCCACCACGAGGTGACGATCCCCCATGCCTTGGACTGCCTGGAGAAGGACGGGCACGTGACAAATTTCGACAAAGCAGCAAAGGCAGAAAGTGGGCAAAAGCCCAGCGGACATCCCGCCTTCGACTCCGATCTGTACAAGGCCCTCGAAGGCGCGATGCTTTCACTCCAGCGCCACGACGATGGCAAATTGCGCGAACGCGTGGAAGGCATCCTCAACCGCATTCTGGCGGCACAACAGAAGGACGGGTTCTTGATCTCCTACTTCATTCTCAAGGACCAGGACCAGCGTTGGAAGGATCTGCGGCTGATGCACCCGATGTACAACGCGGGGCACTTCTTCGAGATGGCCGTCGAACATTATCGCCTGACCGGCGATCCCAAGGCACTCGATGCCGCCAAGCGATTTGCCGACCATATCGACACGATCTTCGGCCCCAGCAAACGCTACGATGTCGACGGGCACCAGGAAGTCGAGTTAGCGCTGGTCAAACTGTATCGTGCCACCGGCGAGAAGCAGTATCTGGATTTGGCAAAATTCTTCCTCGACGAACGCGGCTATGTTCATGGAACAGAACACAAACTCTTCGATCCCAAAACAGCCATCGCGCCAGTACAGCCCGCGGGTGTTCTGACACCGGAGCAACGCCGCGAGTTTTGGCACGACCAACTGCGACTTCGCAACGGCCGGATGCAGGACCACAAGCCGGTCATCGATCAGCATGAGGCAGTGGGCCACGCCGTGCGGGCTGGGTATATGTATGCGGCCATGGCCGACATGGTTCGCTTCATGGACGCCCCCGGCTACGAAAAGGCCCTGGATGACCTCTGGAGTGATGTGGTCGGCCGAAAGATGTATGTCACCGGCAGCATCGGTAGCGGCCAGTATGACGACGAAGGTTTTGGCGATCCGTACCTGCTGCCCAACGGGTCCGCCTATTGCGAAT
>JANXQG010000259.1 GCA_025356915.1 Planctomycetota bacterium
CTGCTAGCAGTGACGGCAGTTGGCAAGGTTACGATCAAGCCCCACAAACATAGCATTTTACGGCACTCTTGGGCGTCGCGAGGGAACGGCTTGCTAAAAGTGGCGGTAAGAACCTAGAATAAGGGATGAAATCTTCAGGACGAACGATAAAAAACTATGGCAGACGACTACTACAAAACGCTTGAGATCGCTCGAAACGCCTCGCAGGCCGATATCCAAAAGGCCTACCGGGACCTGGCTCGCAAGCATCACCCCGACATGAACCCGGACAACCCTAGAGCGATCAAAAAATTCCAGGAAATCCAGGCCGCTTTTGATGTACTCAATAACCCCGAAAAGCGGGAAATGTACGATCGGTACGGTAGCTCGTTTGAAACCATGGGGCAGGGCGGCCCTCAGGGTGCAGGCTGGGGAGCCGGACCGGGCGGCGGTGGCAATCCCGAGGATATCGACTTTGGCCAGTTTTTTGGCGATCGGTTCGGAGAGGGTGGCGGCGGGTTGGGGGACATCTTTTCGCACTTCCGCCAGGCCGCCGGCCGTGGTGCCGGCGGCAGTTCAAAACGCCGCGGCGGTGATGTTGCGTCCGAAGTGACCATCCCCTTCGGCACCGCCATCAGCGGTGGCGAAATTCAATTGAGCCTCCGCCGGGAGTCCGGCGAGACGGACACGATCGTGGTCAAGATTCCGCCCGGCATTGAAGGCGGAAAAAAGATGCGGCTCCGCGGCAAGGGCGAGCCGGCACCTGGTCGCGGTACCGCCGGCGACCTGATGCTGACAGTCCATGTCGCCACGCATCCGTTCTTTTCTCGTAAGGGTAACGACCTTCACGTCCGCCTGCCGGTCACGCTTGGCGAGGCCGTGGCCGGAGCGAGTGTCGATGTGCCGACGCCCAGCGGGACGGTCTCCATCCATATTCCGCAGGGAACTTCTAGCGGTAAGAAGCTGCGGATCAAGGGGCATGGCGTGCTGCTGAAGAATGGTGCCAAGGGTGACTTGTTGGCCGAGGTGCTGATCGTGCTTCCCGCAAAATTGTCCGAGGAGGATCGAGAAACCATCCGTCAGATCGATGTTCGATCTCCTAGCGATCCACGGCAAACCTTGCGGTGGTAAAATGGGTGACCAACGATTTCTCCACGTCTACCGGATCACTCGCGGCGCGGAGTTTCAGCGGGCTTACCAGCGTCGCCTGACCGCCGGAGACGACCGCCTGTTGGTTTTTGCCTATCCCAACGACCTGGCACACCCACGGTTGGGGCTTTCCGTTTCACGAAAGGTCGGTAACGCCGTGGTTCGCAACCGCTGGAAGCGATGTATCCGCGAGGCATTTCGTCTATCGCGCGAACAGTTGCCCGGCGGCGTTGACTTGGTCGTCATTCCCAGGCCCGACACCGTGCCGGAAACGGCGAAGCTTCAGGATTCGCTGGTGAGGCTCGCGCGAAGAGCGGCAAAGAAGATTTGACGGGTAACGGCTTTAGAAGAATAAGTAGAAAGCCTTTCAAGGGAGGTAGAGTCAATCAAGTCCGGCCTAGCAGTCCGGCCTAGCAACCGCAATCGGCCTATGCACCGAAATCAAAGTGGCTATTGTGGACCATCGAAAGTGGTCTTTGTCTCACTGGTTACAGCCGGTGGATGTGGCCCCATCTTGCAGGGGGCAAGGGAACGGGGTAGAATCGGAGGCTTGAAAGTTCCTGCCCAAACAGTGAAATAATGGCCGTAAATTACGATAAGCCGGAACGGTGGAAGCAAGATACGCTCGATTCCGTTGACCAGTACAATTCATGGTTCATGGCGTTTGTGCCCGATGCTTTCCGCACTACACGAATTGAAACGACGAAGCATGTTGAGCAAGCGATTCTCGACAGCAATAACATGCTAGGGCTGTCGCCAGACCTTTTGCGTTCTCACCCTGGAATGCTTCCTACGCTTCGCATGTCATGCTGTCCACCTTTGGCCGTTGATAGGCTTGTCGGTCTTGCCTATTCGGATAAGAACCTTATTAAGAAAATGGAGGAAAGCAAGCTCCCTAAGAAAATGAAGCAAGCAGCGTTAGGGCTTCACTTAGGGCGAATAATGGAGGTTATAAGGAAACTGCTTGACCCTGATATTTTTATCTGGATTCCAGACCGCAGAACACCAACGAAAGCGGAACGCTATCGAGCCTCTACGATTGTTGCTGATAGGTTGTCAGGGGCAAGGGCGAATCCTATTATTAAGAATGCTCAAGAGTCTCGACAACTTGCACTAATTGAATGTTACTTAACCGGGAGGGGATACCGCAAGAAAGTACACTTATCTAGCGGCTTGCTAAATACGATGGAACCGGGAACATTCTGCTTTCACTTCGGAGTACCGACGAGTAAGGGGGCTAAAATGGTGAGCGTTTCAGTAGACGTTCTAATACAACCGCACAATCCCCGCCCTAACAAAATCCCTATTCTGATAGAGGCTAAATCCGCTGGCGACTTTACGAACACGAATAAGCGTAGGAAGGAAGAGGCACAGAAAGCAAACCAACTTAGAGCAACATACGGCAATGATATTTCCTATGTTGTCTTTCTATGCGGCTATTTTAACGCTGGCTACTTAGGCTATGAAGCCTCGGAATTGATTGACTGGATTTGGGAACATCGGATTGAAGACTTAGACCAGTTAGGAATATAAGGCAATGACTGCCGTACTAGAAGCGGAAGCAATCCGCATTAGTGAGCAAGTGAGGCTCGACCAGCTAAAAACCGCTAAAGAGCGGAACAAGTGGGGGCAGTTTGCAACCCCGCCTATACTCTCTTTCGACATTGCCCACTATGCGTGGAAGCTGCTGAAACGTCGCGAGGGTCTATTCTCATTCTTTGACCCGGCACTCGGTACGGGGTCTTTCTACTCTGCCTTCCTTCAAGTATTCCCGCATGACCGGATAGAAGCCGCAACAGGCATTGAACTAGACAAGCCTTTTGCGGAAGCCGCTAAGACTATCTGGCGTAAGGAAGGCTTGAAGGTCATACAAGGCGACTTCACCCAGCAGCAACCAGCAACCCCGCATAATGTCACGTTGACGAATCCGCCATACGTCAGACACCACCACTTATTAGCAGAGGAGAAAATCAGGCTAGGCGAGTTGGCGCAAGCCGTAACGGGTTTGAAGCTGAGCGGGCTTTCTGGTTTGTACTGTTACTTCCTGCTTATCGCCCATGAATGGCTAGCCGACAATGGCCTAGCCGTTTGGCTGATACCCTCTGAGTTTATGGACGTAAACTATGGGAAGGTGGTCAAGCGTTATCTGACAGAATGCGTTACCCTCATTCAGATTCACCGATTCTCCCCCTCGGACGTTCAATTTGACGACGCTCTAGTATCGTCGGCAATCGTCGTCTTTGAAAAGCGGAAGGCAAAGCCAGACGACACCGCAGTATTTTCCTTTGGTGGTACGTTGTCCGCACCTGCTAAGACTGAGAATGTGACGCTAGACCAGTTGCGAGCTACGCCAAAGTGGACAGCGTTACCGCAACAGGGCAACGGCAACGGCCATAAAGCCGCAACGGTTACGCTTGGCGATTTATTTTCCGTTAGGCGGGGTCTTGCAACCGGGAACAATGACTTTTTTATTGTGTTACGCGATAAGCTAAAGGCACTAGGCATTCCCGCGTGTTTTGTTCGTCCGATACTTCCTAGCCCCCGGTACATGCCGCTAGAAGTCGTTGACACTGAGGCTGACGGGTGGCCAGTAATCGACCCGCAACTAGCCCTAATTGATTGCGAGCTAAGCGAAGATGAAATAAACAGGAAGTATCCCCGCCTTGCTGAATACCTTGAAGCTGGAAAGCAACAGGGGATACATGAGGGCTACTTAACTAGCCACCGTTCACCATGGTACATGCAAGAGAAGAGGGAACCTGCCCCATTCGTTTGCACGTACATGGGGCGCAACCGTGAAAGACCGTTCCGTTTTATTTGGAATAGGTCTAAAGCTACCGTTGCCAACGTCTACCTAGCCTTGTACCCTAAGCCGTCGATAGCTGATAAGGTAACGGAGAAAGCAAGAGAAGTACTTGAAGCGTTGCGAGCAATTCACCCCGACCATTTTTTCAGTCAGGGGCGGGTCTACGGTGGAGGGCTATACAAGATGGAACCGGCGGAACTAATGAGGCTTCCTGCCGACAGCTTAGCGAAGATACTAGGCATTAAGGCAAGCCACCAACAGAAAAGCCTATTCTAGCGGGGCAAACATTTGACAGGTAACCATGCACCGCTACCGTCCGACCACGATTCTCTGGGCGATTCTTCGTATTCCGGCATGGATCTTGATCGCGGTAGTGCGAGTCTACCAGTATACGCTTAGCCCGATGTTGGGCCGGCATTGCCGCTTTCATCCGTCATGCAGCGCCTACTTCATTGCGGCCGTGCGGAAGTACGGTGCTATTCGTGGCGCATGGCGAGGAATCTGGCGCATCTGCCGCTGCAATCCCTGGAATCCCGGCGGTTATGACCCGCCGTAGCGATTGAATTCTTCGACAGAAAAATGAGGGACAGAAAAATAGGAAAAGAAGATTAGGGGAAAAGAAGATTAGGGGAAAAGAAGATGGATTCATCTTCTTTTCTACTATTTTCTTTTCTACCATCTTTCTGGCTGTCATTCATTTTCCTGTCAAATTCTTGCGTTGGGGGTGTCGTCGCGGAAAATACCGTTGCAGAAACCGATGATCCGGCCGAGCAGCAATGGGGCATCGCGACGATCGACGATAATGCCGATCCCTCGCGAAAGGGAAAAGGTGAAAGGGAAAAGGTGTCAGGGAAAGCGCCGGTCAAAACCGGCATGGAGTCGCGGATGAAAGAGCCGCACGATAAAGGAGTAGCGAACCCTATCGACCCTGATTCATGCGCCAGCCATGGTAACATGGCGGGTGAAGCGTTGAC